>DATGVY010000427.1:0-2695 GCA_035299845.1 Streptosporangiaceae bacterium | reverse complement strand
CCTCCGCAACATAGAGCATGTCACGGGGGGGTCAGGAGAGGCTAAGCCACCCTGTTATTGATCGTCGTCGAGCCCGATTTATCCGCCTGTGGGGGTACAGAACGCTCTTCCTGAGCGCCCGCGATTTCCCTCCGCCGGGCCGGGAATCCGCTGCGCGTCAATGCGCCCCGGATGCGGCGCGTCAGCCGTGATTGGGTCCAGCCGGGATCGTGCGGCCTTTCCATTCGCCGCCGCGGCCCCGGCGGTGACGGCGTGCGGAGTCCACGGTCATCGCCGCGTACAGCAGGGCGATCAGCGGCAGGCCGGGCGCGCGCAGCGGAGATAGCCGGTACAGCCGCAGGACCGGCAGGTAGGTCGCCGCCATGAGGGCCCAGCCGCCCAGGCCGGCCGCCGCACACCACGCCGCGGCCGCTCCACCGCCGGCGGCCAGCCCGATCAGGCCGGCGATAGCCCCGGCGGGCGGCACCAGGTAGAGCCACAGCAGCCCGGCGACGGTCGCCGCGAGCAGCGCCGGCGAGTAGCGCAGCTGGGTGTACGCGCTGCGCGCGACCATGTCCCACAGGTCAGCCAGCCGCGGGTACGGCCGGCGGCTGCGCACCTCACTGGTAAACCCCAGCCAGCAGCGGGCCTGGGCAGGCGGCCGCTTCAGCAGCCGCCCGAGCGCGACGTCATCGATGCGAGCGTCCCGGATGCGCTCCAGGCCTCCCGCGGCGGCGAGCACCTCACGGCGCACCAGCATGCACCCGCCTGCCGCGGCCGCGGTGCGCGAGCCGGGCCGGTTCACCCGGCGGAACGGGTAGAGCTGGGCGAAGAAGTAGACGAACGCGGGCACGATGACGCGCTCCCACCCAGTGTCCGCGCGCAGCAGCGCCATCTGCGAGACGAGGGCGCGGCCGTCGGCCTCGGCCGCGCGCACCAGGGCGGTCAGCGTGCCCGGCGCGTAGCCGATGTCCGCGTCGGTGAACAGCACGTACTCGCAGTCTCCCGCGGCTCGCAGACCCTGCTCCATGGCCCAGACCTTGCCGGCCCAGCCTTCCGGCGGGCTGCCGCCCCGGGCCACCCGCAGCACCCGCTCCCCGTGACCGGGCCGGGCCGGGGCGCCGGGCGGCGACTCCCGCGTGGCCGAGCCCGAGGCCATGCCGGCGGCCGCGTTCCGCCCGAGGGCGGCAGCGACCGCAGCGGTGCCGTCGGTGCTGCCGTCGTCCACCAGCACGACCGAGAACTCGCCTGGATAGTCCGTTGCCAGCAGCGACGGCAGGGTCAGCGGCAGGACGGCCGCCTCGTCCCGCGCCGGAACGACGGCGACGACGCCGGGCCACTGCTCCGGTCGCACACGTCCGGCGGCGCCTCCCCCGGGCAGGCGCTGATCGGTCCGCCAGTACCCGCCGTGACCGGCCAGCAGGTACACCCAGGCGAGCGCGGCGAGCAGGCAGGCGCCAGCCAAGATCGGCACCCGCACAGCCTGGCATACCCGGCTATATGGCCGCCCAGCAGGGCGTGTCCCTAGCCGCGGGACTTGCCGTCCTGCGGACCCTCCGGCAGGCGCACGATCGCCGCCGCCGTCGCCTCCGGCCCCGTGGCGAGGTTCTTCTTGATCGAGTCAAGAATGGTCAGGCCCTGGCCGACAAGCCCGGCAGCGATCTCACTGAGCCCGTCAGCCCCGTTCAGTACGTTGACGTTCGCCCCGGCCAGGCCGCTGGCCGCCTCCTTGACGATCTGCGGGAGCTGGTCGATGAGCATCCGGTCGAGGGCCACGCGATCATTCGAGGCCGCCGCCTCCGCGAGGATCCGCATCCGCTCCGCATCGGCCTTGGCCAAGATGCGCACCTTCTCCGCCTCCGCCTCGGCCGGCCTGACCACCTCGGCGACCAGCTGGCGCTGGCGAAGTTCGGCCTGGCGCTGCGCCAGTTCGGACTGGGCGTTGATGACGCCTATCTGCGTCTGCGCTTGCATCAGCGGCCCGGCCTGGGCCGCTTCGGCCTGCGCCTTGTCGATCTCGGCCTTGTACTGCGCCTGCACGACGGCGGTCTTCCTCGCGTACTCGGCCTGCTGGCGCTGCGATTCCTGCTGCGCCTGAGCGGCCGCCTGGTTGGCCTGCGCCTGCGCTATCTGCGCCTGCCGCTGAATGGCGGCGTTGTGCGGGGCGGCCATCGCGTCGATATAGCCGGAGTTCATGTCGTCGATGGACTGGATCTGCAGCGAGTCGACGGTCAGGCCGATCTTGACCATCTCCGCCTTCGAGCCGTCGAGCACCTCACTCGCGAGCTTCTGCCGTTCGGTGACAATCTCCTCGACCGTCATCGAGCCGATGATCGAGCGAAGGTGGCCGGCGAAGATCCGCCCCGTCAGCATGGACATCTGGTCCTGGTCGGACAGGAAGCGCTGGCCGGCGTTGACGATGCTCTCCTCGTCGTTGCCGACCTTGAACGCGATGACTGAACGAACATTCAGGGAGATGCCCTGCTTGGTGACGCAGGTCTCGGCGACCTCTGACTCGCGCATGGCCAGGGTAAGGAAGCGGACCTTCCGGACAAACGGGAGAATGAAGGCACCATGGCCGGTGACGACCCGGAACGGCGCGCCGTTGCGGCCGTATCTGCCGCCCGAAACCAGCATGGCCTCGTCAGGCGCTGGAACACGGTAACCGAACATCTCTCATCTCCATTTTGTGGATTCGCGGGTCATCCCCGGCTCT
>DATGVY010000426.1:0-4329 GCA_035299845.1 Streptosporangiaceae bacterium | reverse complement strand
CATAAAAGGCATTCCCGTGGCTTCGTAGCCGGCCTATCCGCAGGCTGGCGCGCGTTCAGGAAGATGACAACCTGGCTGCTCACCGGGGCAGGCACGGTGCTTCCCTTCGCCGTACTTGTGGCGCTGGCGGCCGGCCTCGGGTACGCCGGGCGGCGGCGCCTGCTGCGGCGCAGGTCCAGGCCGAGCACCGCGAGCTAGCGCGCGCCTTCCGCCAGCCGCACGGATTCCGTGTGCACCAGGTCGGTGAGCTGGGCGAGCACGCCGGGATCGGTCTCCGGCAGCACGCCGTGGCCGAGATTGAAGATGTGGCCCTCGGCGGTGCGGCCGCGTTCGAGCACCTCGCGGGCCCGCCGTTCGACGACATCCCAGGGCGCGAGCAGGATTGCCGGGTCCAGATTGCCCTGCAGCGCCTTGCCGGGCTCGACCCGGCGCGCTGCCTCGTCCAGCGGGATCCGCCAGTCCACCCCGACCACATCGGCCCCCGCCTCGCCCAGCAGGCCGAGCAGCTCGCTGGTGCCGACGCCGAAGTGGATCCTGGGCACGCCGGAGGGGGCCAGCGCCTCGAAGATCCGCCTGCTGTGCGGCAGCACCGACTGGCGGTAGTCCTCGGGGCTGATCGAGCCGGCCCAGGAGTCGAACAGCTGCACGGCGCCGACTCCCGCCGCGACCTGTACCTGCAGGAACGCGATGGTGATGTCGGCCAGCCTGGCGAGCAGCGCGGCCCAGAGTTTCGGGTTCCCGTACATCAGCGCCTTCGTGCGGTCGAAGCTCTTGGACGGGCCGCCGTCGACCAGGTAGGACGCGAGGGTGAACGGGCCGCCGGCGAACCCGATCAGCGGCGTGCCGTCGAGCTCGGAGACAAGCGTGGTGACCGCCTCGGTCACGAACGGGACATCGTCCGGCTGCAGGGCGCGCAGCCGGGCCAGGTCCTGCTCGGCGCGGATAGGCTGCTCCACTACCGGGCCGACGCCCGGGGCGATATCGATGCCGACCCCGACCGCCTTCAGCGGTACCACGATGTCGCTGAACAGGATCGCGGCATCCACCGGATACCTGCGCAGCGGCTGCAGCGTGAACTCGGTGATCAGGTCGGGCCTACCGCAGGCGTCGAGCATTGACGTCCTGCCCCGGGCGGCGCGGTACTCGGGCAGTGAACGTCCCGCCTGGCGCATGAACCAGACCGGCGTGTAGGGCACCGGCTGCCGGAAGCAAGCGCGCAGGAACGGCGATTCCTCCGTCTGCGTTGTCACATCGCCGATCGTCTCACAGTCCCCGCCTGCCTTGCCGGGCACTGCCGCGAGCGCTGCGGCGCGTCGGCGGCTGGCCTTCCGGCGTTCCCGCGGAAACGTCCGGGACACGCCGCCGCAGGTCCACGGAGCCGGGCTGCCGCCGTGCCAACATCAACGTGAGCTTGGCGAGGAGGTCGCAGATGATCCCGATGGCCCAGATGGTCCGGCACTGCCCCGACTGCGGCTCGGATCGGCCGTTCGAGCAGTATCACGCCGAGAGCTACGGCTGCCCGGACTCCCCGGACGGCCAGTGCCCCGAATGGTCTTGCACGGCATGCGGTGCCGCGCTGTTCATTGGCTTTGTCCCTTATGTTGGTGAAACAAGCAGAATGCCGGATATTCGCGACCGGGTGGCATGAGGGCCTCGCGCTCGCGCCGTACGCTCGGATCATGAGGCCCGCGGGCGGGACGGACGGCACTGATGCCAGCGGCAGAAAGGCCAGCGGAACCAAGGGCGGCCGCGGCGAGGCCAGCCTGGCCGGCGGCGGCCGCGCCGAGGACGACGGCTCCGCCGCGACGTTCCGCTCCGCCATTGCCGAGGTCGAGGCGGGCCTGGCCGGGCTGCGCGGGCTGCGTCCAGAACTGACCTTCGAGCAGGAGCCCGCGCCGAGGAAGCTCGCGCCCTACGCGGCGTCGGTGGCCGTCACGGTGCGCGGTGCCGACGGCGATGTTGGCTGGGGCAGGTTCGTGCTGCTCTATGACCCGGCGGGGCAGCGCGGCTGGGGCGGGCCGTTCCGGGTCATCGGCCACATCCGCGTCGATCTTGAGCCCGAGATCGCGGCGGACCCGCTGGTCGGCGAGGTCGGCTGGAGCTGGCTGACCGAGGCACTGGATGCCAGGGCAATCGGTTACCAGCAGACCAGCGGGACCGTCACCCGGGTCGTGACGGAGGGGTTCGGCGCGAAGCAGGATGAGCCGGCCACGACCGAGTTCGAGCTGCGGGCATCGTGGTCGCCGACACTTCAGCGGCCCGGCAGCGGCGCGCCGGACGGGCTCGGCCTCGACGGCCACATTGCCGCCTGGTGCGATGCGCTCTGCGCGGCGGCCGGCCTGCCGCCGCTGGCCGCCGGCGTCAGCGCACTGCGGCAGCCGCGCAGCAGGCGGTTGCGATGACCGGCGGCGGCATGCCGGGGCCGAACTCCGGCGATGGCGGTCCCGCGCCAGGCACCGGGGACAGCGGGCCCGTGCCGGATACGAAGGAGGCTGGCCCGGCAGCCTCCGGCAGCCGGCGAGGCCGGGCCGCACCCGATGGCGAGGCCGCCCCGGGCGCGCCGGCGATGGTCGCGACCGAAGAGCGCACGGCCGTGCCCCTGCTCGCGCCTCGCGACGGCCTTCCCCCGCTGGTGGTGACCGCCGCTGCGCTCGGCGCGGCCGCCCGGTCACTCGGGGCGGGCAGCGGCCCGGTCGCCGTCGACGCCGAGCGCGCCTCCGGCTTCCGCTACGGCCACCGTGCGTTCCTCGTCCAGTTCCGCCGCCGCGGCGCGGGGACGGTGCTGATCGACCCGGTGGCCTGCCCCGACCTGTCCGGCATCAACCGCGCACTGGCCGGCGCGGAGGCGGTGCTGCACGCCGCGTCACAGGACTTGCCGTGCCTGGCGGAGATCGGCTACCAGCCCAGGGAGCTGTTCGATACCGAGGTGGCCGGGCGCCTGCTCGGCTATCCGCGGGTCGGGCTTGGCACCCTGGTCGAGGCGGTGCTGGGGCTGGTGCTGGAAAAGAGCCACTCAGCGGCCGACTGGTCCACCCGGCCGCTGCCCGATGACTGGCTGCTTTACGCCGCGCTGGATGTCGAGGTACTGGTGGAGCTGCGCGACGCGCTCGCACTGCAACTCCAGGCGCAGGGCAAGGCCGAATGGGCACGGCAGGAATTTGCCGCCATTCTCGCCAACGGCCCGCCGCCGCCGCGCACCGACCCGTGGCGCCGGACCTCTGGCATTCACCGCGTCCGCAGCAGGCGCGGGCTCGCCGTCGTCCGGGAGCTCTGGCTGGAGCGCGACAGGATTGCGCGGCGACGGGACCTGTCGCCCACCCGGGTCCTGCCCGATGCGGCGATCGTCGAAGCCGCCCGGTCGGTGCCCAAGGGTGCCGCGGACCTCACCGGGATCGCCGGCTTCAACGGGCGGAGCGCCCGCCGGCATGCCGCCGAGTGGCAGCGCGCGGTCGGGCGGGCCAGAGCCGAATCCGAGCCCAGGCTGCCCGAGCCGTCAGCTCCAGTCGGTGACGGCCCGCCGCCCGCACACCGCTGGCACGAGCGTGACCCCGTCGCCGCCACCCGGCTGACGGCGGTCCGCGCCGTGGTCGCGGCACTCGCGGATGAGCACGGCCTGCCGACCGAGAACCTGCTGCCACCAGACGCCGTTCGCAGGCTGGCCTGGCAGCCGCCGGATCCGGTCAGCCCGGCCGCAGTCGTCGCCGACCTGGCCCGCTACGGTGCCCGGCCATGGCAGGCAGACGTCACGGCGACGCCAATCTCCGGCGCGTTGCTGCGGCTCATCGAGAAGGGCCAGGGCTGACGTCGGCCCGATGTCACGCGCTCCGCCGCAACGACGACAGGTCGCAGGGCACCGAGGACCCGGCCCGCAGGACTCCGGCGCACGGCAGCAGCTGCCCGGAGTCCGGGTAGTACGGGTAGACGTTGAGTATCACTTCGCAGTCGCAGCAGCAGGCACCCAGCCGTTCCAGGCGGCGGATCAGGCCACGGGCCCGCGGCGAGCGCAGGTCCCGCCATCGCCTCGTCCACCGATGGGTGTTGTCGCAGCCAAACTGCTCGATCATCCGCAGCAGGTAGCAGCGCAGGCACTCGCGCTTCCCCGGCTCGGTCAGCCGGAACGACAGGTCGGCAAGCTCGGCCTCCACCGCATCCGCCAGGTTCCCTGTCATGACCGCTCCCTTCGTCCGGCGAGTCCGACAGCCAAGTTCTATCGCGGCCTGCCGACATTTCCGGCCGCCAGTGCACTGACCGCCGGACCTGCCGTGTGCTGCCGGGCCTGCCGTGTGCTGCCGGGCCTGCCTGGCCCTGCAGAATGGTGTCCATGCGGAC
>DATGVY010000425.1:0-2853 GCA_035299845.1 Streptosporangiaceae bacterium | reverse complement strand
CCGTAAGCCAGGCCCGGGGGGATGATCAGCTGGCGGCGGCCGCCGACCTTCATGCCCCGCACGCCCTGGTCCCAGCCGGCGATGACCTGCCCGGCGCCGAGCTGGAACTGCAGAGGATCGCCTCGATTCCAGCTCGCGTCGAATTCTTCCCCCGTGGAGTACGCGACCCCGACATAGTGAACCTTGACCATGTCGCCCGGGTTCGCCACGCCACCATTACCTTCCCAGATATCGCTGATCTGCAGTTCGGCCGGCGGCTCGCCGCCGGGAAAGTCGATCTCAGGCCTTCCGATGCTCATACTCGCCTCTCAGTAGCTCTTAATGGCGGCGCGCGCTGGTCCAGCCAGGCAGCCGTGCGCCTTACCTCGGTCAGGCCTTCGGGCTAGCCGCTAGGTATGCCGCCCTCGGATCCCTCTGTACGCCGCGCCCAGCCCCCTATCAAGGCCGAGCCCCTTTGCCGATCGCCACCTGAGCCTATGCGGCCGGCGTCCGCGCCGCGGCGCTGCACGTCGAACACGACGCATGTGAGATCGAGACAGTGATTTCATGGGGTGAGCAGGCTAGACCCGTTTTCCGCATGATCACGTGTCATGGTTTGCCTGGTTTAGCAGGGTTTCTCGGGCCAGGGCAGCGGGATGTCCAGGTAAGCGAGGATCATCCGCTGGGCCGGGGTGAGCCGGTCGAGGGTGAGGCCGCCGGGGGTGTAGGTGGCGGATAGGCCGTCGAAGGCGGTCAGGGCGGCGCGGGCGGTGGGGATGGCGGCGCGGCCTTCGGGCAAGATGCCGGGCAGCGGGGTCCCGGGGCCGAGTGCGTTGCGCAGCTCGGCTTCGATGAGCCCGAAGATGAGCAGCGCGATGCCGATGACGGCGATGAGGGCGGCGATGCGGTCGTCGTTGTGCAGGAAGACGGGCCGGACCTTGAGGGTCTGCTTCAGGTCGCGGTGCCGCTGCTCGACGGTCCACTGGTCTTTGTAGATCTTCAGCACGTCCACGGCGGTCAGCGGTGAGTGCTGGCTGTGGTCGGGCAGGTTGGTGGCCAGCGCGTACAGCCCGTCGAGGCGGGCGGCGGCGGCGATCGCGTCATCGTCGCGTGCCCAGGTGATGACAGGCTTGCCGGCCCTGGTCCGGGTGGCTACGGTGAGCAGGCCGGCGACCGGGCGGGTGAGGATCTGCGCGACGCGGGCGTCGACCTGCTTTCTGGTCTTGTAGTAGCGGCCGCCGAGCCCGTTGCGGATGCGGGTCAGGGCGTCCTCGGCCCTGGCCAGGGCGCGCTCGCGGGCGGCGGCCACGGTGGCGGCTTCCTCCGATGACCAGATGTAGGCGGCGCGCAGGTCGTGGCGGGTGCCGTCCTTGCTGGTGACCGGGAACGGGCGCAGCAGGCCCTTCCAGGTGGTGCGCCGGCTGGCCGGCAGCCGCCGCTCCCGGTGCGAGACGTGGTCCAGCACCTGCAGGGCGGCCAGGCCGCCGAGCGGGCCGGCGTCGGCGTCGAACCGTGCCGCCCATCCGGTGTCAGCCCGCAGCGGCGCGACGAACCTGACGTTGCGGGCGTCGGCGGCGCACAGGTTCTCCAGGTAGCCCAGGCCGGAGTCGGCCACGATGACCAGGCCGGGCGGCAGCGCGGCGGCCAGGGCCCCGATCGCGGTCATGAACGCCGGCAGCTCCGAGGCCGAGCCCTTGTGCGGGCGGAAGTACACGCTCACCCCCGACGGGGTGGCCGCCTGCAGCGCCTTGACCTGCCGGCCGATGCTCCGGTCGGCGGCCCAGCCCTTGGCCACCAGGGCCGAGTCCTCGTACGCGCCGGCGAACCGGACCGCGGTCAGGTCCAGGTGCAGCCGGGAGGCATCAGCCACGGCCGGGAACCCGCCGATGGCCGCCAGCATCAGCTCCCCGCGGGCCGTCTCCGCCACCGGGGCCAGCGCCTCCAGCGCCCGGCCGAGCCGGTCGTCATTCAGCAGCATGCCGGGCACGCCCAGCAGCTCGGCGACCGCGGCCGAGGACGCCCACCCGGCGATGTCATACAGCGGGGAGGGGGAGCACAGCCGGCTGGCCGCCAGCACCGCGATCACCTCCCCGTGGGTCAGGCAGGCCCGGCCGCGCGCCGGGACCAGCGAGTCGACCAGCTTGACCAGGCCCAGCCGGTCCAGGTAGTGCGCCACCAGCAGCAGCGGGCCGACCAGGCGCCGGGTCCCGGCGGCGGGCGGGTCGAGCCGGGCGAACGAGGCGGCCAGCTGCTCGAGTTGGCCCGACGCCTTCAGCTGGTCTTCCCGGCCCAAGGTGGCCACCAGCCGGTGCCGGACCTTGCCGGCCTCGTCCCGGTAGGCCTCGACCAGGCGCAGGTAGACGTAGTTCCTGCCGCCTTTGCGGACCTTGTGCCGCCTGATGTACATGGCTGCGGGCTGCCCCTCCGGCCTCCAGACGAGTTTGGTCCTACGTTACTCCGCCACGGAGAAACCAGCAAGCAAGTGATTCGACGCATCCCTGCCATCCGCCATCCAGCCTGTTTGGCCCTACACTCCCGGGTCGGCGGAAACCCGGACGAACCAGGACACCAGAAGAAAACCCAGACCAGCCCCCGCAGCACGCACAGCTCAGCCGCCAGCGGCCAAGCCCATGCCACCTGGTAGTGCGGAAAACGGGGCTAGACGGCCCAGGAGGGGCCGCCTAGCGGACCGGCTAGGTCGGCCCACGGCCAACCAGGCCGGCCGGGACCGGCTGCTACCGACGGCACCTGACGTCCGGTGAAGCTGCCGCGCCCAGCTGCTGGCCGCGGTCGGCGTGGCTGGCCGGGGTCGGTGTGGCTGGCCGCGCCGGTGACGCGGAGGCGTTGGCGCGGTCATGCTGGTGCCGTCACCTT
>DATGVY010000424.1:0-1773 GCA_035299845.1 Streptosporangiaceae bacterium | reverse complement strand
GGACTGGCAGCGGTCTGGGGATGATGTCCTGCTTTCCGGCCGCGGCGCGGCGGCTGACGGAGCGGCGGCTGACGTAAGACCGCCGGTAGCGGCCGCGCGCAGGGCGCGGCGGTCGAGCTTGCCGGTGGGACCGGCGGGCAGCGTGTCGACGACGATGACGCTGGCGGGCTGCTTGTGCGGACTGAGCGCCTGCCGGCACCGATCGAGCAGCTGTCCGGCGATGCGATCCGGGCTCGAGCCGATATAACCGGGATCAATCACGACGTAGGCGACGCATTCCTCACCGAGCAGCCGGTGTGGCCGCCCGACGACCGCCGCGCCGCGAATGCGCGGGTCGGAAAGCAGCACCTCTTCGATCTCCCGCGGATGGACCTTCTCGCCGCCCCTGTTGATCACGTCGTCGCTGCGTCCGGCGAGGTAGAGGAAGCCGCCGGAGTCACGGAACGCGAGATCGCCGGTGCGCAGCCAGCCGTCCGGGCCGCGGGCCGGGATCGGTGCCCGGCCCGGGCCGAGATAGGCACCGATCACCTGGCGGCCCCGGATCTCGACCGCGCCGGTCTCGGCCGGCGGCAGTTCGCCACCGTTGGCGCCGACGATGCGCACCGCGACCCCGGTGGGACAGCCGACTGAGCCCGGCCGGCGCTGGCTGCGGGGCAATGGGTTAGCGGCGATCTGACCGGCCGCTTCGGTCATGCCGTAGGTCTCCAGCACGTCGATACCCGACCTCGCTTCGAACCGGTCGAGCACGGTCAGGGGAAGTGGCGCAGAGGCCGACCGGGCAAAGCGCACCCGCCGCGAGACAGCCTCGGCTGGGGGCGCTGCCTCGCCTAGAATTCCGAGGATCGCTGGAACGAGGTTGAGCCAGCTCACCTGGAAGTCATCGGCGGCCGCCCAGAATCGTGAAGCGTGGAAGCGGTCGTCCACGACCAGGCTGCCGCCTGCGACGAACGTCGAGAGTATCCCCACGACCTGCGCGTTCACATGAAAGAGCGGGAGCGGTGAGTAACCGCGGTCCTGCGGCGTCAGGGCGTGGTGGGCGGCGATGCACGCGGCTGCCCCGAGCAGTTGGGACTCGGTGAGCGGGACCAGCTTGGGCCGTCCGGTCGTTCCGGAGGTGGGCAGCAGGGCTGCTATCCCAGGAGCGCCGAGCCGGGTCGCGGTGCCGCGCCGGGCCTGCCGCAGCCCCGCGGCTGAGCTGATCCAGAGATGGACATCCAGGGCGTTGAGCGTGGCTGCGGCTTCTTCCCCGTCGACGACGAGGTCAGCAGCCTGGAGAGGGTCAAGCATCTTGTCGACCTGGCCGGGCGGGGCGCCGGGATCGAGCGGCGCGACACATACGCCAGCGGCAAGTCCGGCCAGGTAGGCGCGGCAGAACGCCGCCGGGTTGGCGGCACGCAGCCCCACGACGGTGCCCGGTGCGAGCGACCTGGCCCAGTCGGCTGCCTGCCGGGCCACCTGGGACCAGGTAACGGCCTCGCCACTCCCCGCATCGAGGTAGGCCGGCCGGTCACCGCAGCGCCTGCTCAGCAGGTCGAGCCGGGACCGCACCGACACCGGGATCAGTCTCGGCGCGGCCGGCGCCCCGGCGACGCGCCGCCTGACCCCCGCACCCGGAGCGTCCAAACCCGAGATGAATTGCGTGCTCATGACATTGATGGTGGGCCCGCAACATCCAGCTACCGTCAAGCACACCTGATGACACCGTGCAAGGTTTATCCAGAAAAAATTGGCTTTCCTTGAATGTTTTA
The DNA here is from genome assembly GCA_035299845.1 of Streptosporangiaceae bacterium. GTDB lineage: Bacteria > Actinomycetota > Actinomycetes > Streptosporangiales > Streptosporangiaceae > Palsa-506. The sequence continues at coordinate 25 of DATGVY010000424.1, read as the reverse complement.
TGACGTCATCAGCGCCTGGCTATGA
>DATGVY010000423.1:0-3465 GCA_035299845.1 Streptosporangiaceae bacterium | reverse complement strand
GACGTAGCTGGAGCAGGTGCTCCACGCTGCGCAGGAACCGGTACGCCGCCGCCAGGCTGGCCGCGTCCGCGCGGCCCACGTAGCCGCCCTGGGCGAGTGCGGTCAGGCCGGGCAGCGTCGCCCGGGCGCGGAGCGACGCATCGGCGCGGCCGTGCACGAGCTGAAGAAGCTGGACGGCGAACTCGATGTCGCGCAGGCCGCCGGGGCCGAGCTTGAGCTGGCGGCCTGCGTCGGCGGCAGGCAGCGTGGCGAGCACCCGGCGGCGCATGCCCTGCACGTCCTGCACGAAGTTCTCGCGCTGCGCGGCCTGCCAGACCATCGGCGTGATGGCCTCGGTGTAGGCGCGGCCAAGCTCCGCGTCGCCCGCGACTGGCCTGGCCTTGAGCAGCGCCTGGAACTCCCAGGTCTTGGCCCACCGCCCGTAGTACGCGCGGTGGCTGGCCAGGGTGCGGACCAGCGGCCCGTCGCGGCCCTCCGGCCGGAGATTCGCGTCGACGGGGAACAGCGGGCCCTCCGGCGTGCTCTGTGAGCAGACCCGGATCAGCCCGGCCGCCAGCTGGGTGGCGGTGCGCAGGGCGGCGGTCTCGCCGGCACCCGGTTCTCCGGTGTTCGATGACCGGCTGGGCTCGGCGACGAAGATCACATCCACGTCACTGGCATAGTTGAGCTCGCGGCCGCCGCACTTGCCCATCGCGATCACCGCGAGCCTGCACGGCGCCGCGCCGGGCGCCAGCCGAGACCGCGCGATCGCCAGCGCGGCTTCCAGGGCCGCTGCGGCCAGGTCGGCAAGCTCCGCGGCGACCTGATCAAGGGTGACTACGCCGGTGAGGTCCCGCGCCGCCAGGTGCAGCAGGCAGCGCCGGTAGGCGACCCGCAAGCTGGTGGCCGGGTCCTGGCCGGACAGCCGCGCTGGGTCGGACGCGGGCTCGGCATCGGCCGGATCGGCGCCGACGGCCGCCAGGAGCCCCGCCCGCAGGCTGCCGGGTTCAGGCCCGCTGACCGCCTGCGGCCCGCTCAGCACCCGCCAGTCGCCCCGATGCCGGGCAAGGTGCTCGGTGAGCGCCGCGCTGGCCCCCAGTACGGAGGTGAGCCGGACCCTGAAGTCAGGCTCAGCCCGCAGCGCGGCCAGCAGCCCGGCATCGGGGGCGAGCAGCGCCAGGCCAGCCAGGGCAGCGTCGGGGTCGGCCGCCGCCGCGAGTGCCTCGATCAGTTCGCCGTCCTCGCCCCGGATGTCGAGTGCCAGGTTGTCGGTAACCAGCCGCTGCGCCCCGTCGGCGTCGGCGAAGCCGAGCGAAGCCAGCCGTCCGGCCAGGGTGGACCCGCGCGGAATGCTCACCCAAGAACGGTAGCGAGGCCGGGCGCCAGCGCCGGCCAGCCAGGCCCATGATCAGCCAAGAACGGTAGCGAGGCCGGGCGCCAGCGTCGGCCAGCCAGGCCCATGATCAGCTTCATGGATGTGCCGTTGCCAGGCCCACCCGCCCTGCTAGCCGGAGAAGGCTGCCAGGGCGAGGGCGTCGGAGGGCACGGTCAGCACGTTCTCCGCGATGAACCCGGCCAGGTCCGGATACTCGGGCGCGGCGGCGCGGAACGTCTCCCCCGCGGCCTGGCCGTCATAGCCGGTGCGCCGCAGGACGACGTCGGGGCCGAGCAGCGCCCAGTACGCGCCGGTGCCGCCGTACGGCATTCCGACACTGCCCGGGTTGATGAACCGGCGGCAGTCGGCGAGCCGATCGAACGGCATGTGGGTGTGGCCGAGCACGACGGTCGGCTCGGCGCTGTCCGCGAACGCCTCCCTGTACCGGTCCATCGGGGAGTCGACCAGCACGATTTCCGTGTCGCTGCGGGTCGTTGCGTGGCAGAACCGAACGGGGCCCAGCCCAGTCACGTCCAGGGTGAGCGATAGCGGCAGGTCCGCGAGCAGGTCCCGGTGGCGGCGCTCCAGCCGGGATGCGCAGTACTCGGTGGGTATCCGTGCCACCTCGGGCAGGCCGGGATCGAGTGCGCCGTCGCAGGCGGCGGCAAGCTCGCGGTCGGCGTTGCCGCGTACCCAGACAGCCTTGTCGCCCAGCGCGGCCAGCCGGTCCAGGGTCTCGCCGGGCATCGGCCCGGTCGCCATGTCGCCGTTGAGCACGATGACGTCGGCACCGGCGGCATCAACCTCGCCGAGCACCGCATCCAGCGCGGGCAGGTTGCCATGGATGTCCGCAAGTACCGCGACCCGCATCGGGACTCCTCTCTGGGCCTGCTGTCATCCCGATTCTCGCCGCCGCAGCAGCCGGTGCCGCGAGAATTCGCGCACGGCGGAACGCGCCGACTCCGGATTTAGCAGCGTGGCCAGCAGGCATGATGGCTAGCGCAGTGGGTAACTCACTCCCGGAACAGATCATGGCCCGCCTCGCGGTGAGGCCACGGGAGAATCGGGGGATTCTGGGTGAAGAGCAAAGGTTCCAGGCCGGCTCGATGGAGCGGCATGCTGATGATTGGCGCTGCCGTGGCCGCGCTCGCACTGTCGGCGGGGCGCGCGGCGCGCATCAGGCGCCGCGGAAAGCGCTCTGGCTAGCCTGGCTGAGGATCACAGCAGCAAAGGCACGTAACGCCCCGGGCGGCATTGGCGATCACCTCGACCAGCTCGCCCCGCAGGCCGCGGCCAGGCGGACCGCCCGGGGCCTTTTCCGGCCCAGCGGGTGACTTCAGAGCACGGGCAGGTAGCGGTCAAGCTCGAATTCGGTCACCTGGCGGCGGTATTCCCGCCACTCGGCCCGCTTGTTCCGCAGGAAGAAGTCGAAGACCTGCTCGCCGAGTGTCTCCGCGACAAGCTCGCTGCCCTGCATCACGTTGCACGCGTCCGACAGGCTCTGCGGCAGCGGCGCGATGCCGAGCGCCCGCCGCTCGGCCGACGTGAGCGCCCACACGTCGTCCTCCGCGCCCGGCGGCAGTTCGTAGTCGTTCTCGATCCCCTTCAGGCCCGCCGCCAGGATCACCGCGAAGGCCAGGTACGGATTGCAGGCCGGATCCAGCGACCGGAACTCGATTCGGGTGGCGTTCCCCTTCTGCGGCTTGTACATCGGCACCCGGACCAGGGCCGACCGGTTGTTGTGCCCCCAGCAGATGTACGCGGGCGCCTCTCCCCCGGCGCCGGCGATCCGCTCGTCCCCGCCCCAGAGCCGCTTGTAGGAGTTAACCCACTGGTTGCAGACCGCGGTGACCTCCGCCGCGTGCCTGAGCAGTCCGGCGATGAACGCGCGGCCGAGCTTGGAGAGCTGGAACTGAGCGCCGGGCTCGTGGAAGACGTTCCGGTCCCCCTCAAACAGCGACATGTGCGTGTGCATGCCCGAGCCTGGGTACTCGGTGAACGGCTTGGGCATGAAGCTCGCGTAGACCCCCTGCTCCAGCGCGACCTCCTTCATCGCCAGCCGGAACGCCATGATGTTGTCCGCGGTGCTGAGCGCATCGGCGTACCTGAGG
>DATGVY010000422.1:0-4540 GCA_035299845.1 Streptosporangiaceae bacterium | reverse complement strand
ACGATCGCCATGCTCTCCGGCGTTGACCTGGACACCGCGCTGCGGTGCCTGGGTTTGCTCGCCGCTTCCGGGCACGTCGAGCGCTACGACCGAGGCTGGCGTGCCAGGCGGGACCGGGTACCGGCGGCCGGCGCGCCGAGTGGGGCCGAATCGGAGGCGGGCGCAGACTGATGGTGTGCACGCGACTCGACCGGGCAGCGGGCCGCCTGCTGGGCCGCCTGCTGGACCGCCTGAGGAGCCGCTGCCACCGGACTTCGCTGCCGCGCTCGCCGCCTTCGAGCGGCACCTGCGCGCCGAGCGCGGGCTGTCCGAACATACGGTCCGGGCCTATGCCGGCGACATCGAATCGATGCTCGCGCACGCGGCGCGCTGCGGGCTCGCACGCCTCGCGGAGCTTGACGTGGAGATCATCAGGGCGTGGCTGGCCACCCAGCACTCAGCCGGAAAGTCCCGTGCGACGCTGGCCCGCCGGACCGCGGGCGCCCGGGCGTTCACCCGATTCGCTGTCAGCCGCGGTCTGCTCGGCACCGACCCAGGCGCCCGCCTGGCCAGCGCTAGATTGCGCAGGGAACTGCCAAGCGCGCTGACCGTGCGGGAGATGTTCGCCGTGCTCGACGGGCACCTCGACAGTAATCCGGATGCCGTCGCGAGCTCCGTCCCCGGTGACCGCGCGGCCGACGCCGACGGCCCGGTGCGCGCCGCGCTCGTACTCCGTGACACGGCGATCATGGAACTGCTCTACGCCACCGGTATCAGGGTCGGCGAACTGTGCGGTCTTGATCTCGGCGACGTCGACGACAGCCGCCGGGCGATCAGGGTGTTCGGAAAGGGCGCGAAGGAGCGCGTCGTCCCGTTCGGTAAGCCGGCGGATGAGGCACTCACCCGCTGGCTGCGCTTCGGCCGCGGTGTGCTCGTGACAGGCGAGTCGGGGAAGGCGGTGTTGCTCGGCGCACGCGGCAGGCGGCTGGATCCGCGAACGGCCCGCCGGGTGGTGCACGCGCGGATTGCCGCGACCGGAGGGGTTGCCGACACGGGACCGCATGGCTTGCGGCACACGGCCGCGACGCACCTGCTTGAAGGCGGCGCCGACCTGCGGAGCGTGCAGGAACTGCTTGGCCACGCATCACTCACGACAACCCAGATCTACACCCACGTGTCCGCCAGCCGGCTGGTGGCGGCCTACCGGCAGGCGCATCCCCGCGCATAAGCTCGGCCACACCGGATGATCAAGAGCTTTCTACTCATAGACGGGCTGTCGCTGAATAGGCGAGCGCGCCGGCCCGGTCCGGCCGGATTTTGATTTCTTGATCATCTGGCGGCCCGGGGCCCGGGGGTCGCGGGCTGGGCGGTGGCGGTCAGGCGGTCAGGCCGGCCAGGGCCTGAGTGGTGAGCTTGCCGGCGGTGATGGCCTTGAGCAGGTTGTGGACTGTGCAGACCAGGCGCCATTCGGCGGCGGCTTTGTCCTTGCCGCGCATGGTGAGCTGGCGGAAGCCCATGTCGTGCTTGATGTGGCCGTGCGGGGTCTCGGCGATGTGGCCGCGGCGGCGGTAGGCGGCGATGCCGTCTCCGGTTTTGAGCCGCCCGGTCATGGCCCTGGTCCTGGCCCCGGCCTGCCTGAGGCCGTCGCTGGCCTTGCCGCGGGCGGCTTTTTCCAGGTTGCGGTGCTTGCCGGTGGCGATCAGCCGGTCCGGGCCGGCGCAGGCCAGGTTGTCCTCGGAGCAGTAGCCGGCGTCGGCCAGGACCAGGCCGATCGGGGACCCGCCCTTCCCCTCGTCTTCGCCGCCGTCAGCGCTGGCGCCGGCGGGCGCCGGCTGGTGGCTGGCGATGAGGCGGGCGGCGTCGCCGGCCTTGCCGGTCATGGGCTCGAACCAGGCCATGCCGGTGGTGCCGGCGGTGAGCTCGGTGGCGATGATCAGCCCGTCTTCGCTGGCCACGTTCTGGGCGTTGTAGCCCTGGATGAACCCGTTGCGGGTGGGCATCAGCCGCGAGTCCGGGTCGGTGAGGTTGGCCACCGGCCCCGGCCCGCGGGCCTTTTTCCCCGCGGCCTCGCGGTCCCGCTCCGCGGCCCTGGCCTCAGCATCGGCGGCGGCCTGCCAGGCCCTGGCAACCTTGGCGTTGCGGTCCGGGGGCAGCGGCCTGCTGCCGCCGGGGCCGCGCTTGATCCCGGCCGCGTCCTGCGCGGCCCGCCGCTGCTCCCACGCCGCGACCCTGGCCGCCTGGGCGGCCTGGGCCCGCCCGGCCCGTACCCGGGCAGCGGCTGCCTCCGCCCCGGCCGGCGGCTTGCCCGCCGGCACCCGCCCGGCCTCCAGCCCGGCCCGGTACGCAGCCACCTTGCGGTCCCGCTCCGCCTGCTCCTTCTCCGCGGCCTCCCGGCCGGCCTCCAGATCAGCCAGCGCCTTGCTGATCCGCGCCGCCCGGTCCGCCGCCGCCGCCTTCGACCGGGGGCTGGCCAGCGGCGCGGGCACCTCATCGCCCCGCGCCTGGCCGAACTGCCCGTCCTCGGCCGCGTCAGCGGCCGCGTGCGCGGCCACCGCCTCAGCGGCCAGCTCGCGCAGCCGCTCCCCGGTCCGGTTCGCCGCCTTCGACGCGCTGGCCGCGACCTTGGTGCCGTCCAGCGCCACCACCCCGACCCGGCCCATGCCCAGCCGCGCGCACAAGATGAGCACCTGCGCGAACAGCCCCGGCACCGCATCAGCGAACCCCGCCCGGAACCGGGCGATGGTCGCGTGATCGGGCACGTCCCCGGCGCAGATCACCCTGAACGCCACGTCGGTGCGGCACAGCGCCTCGATCCGCCGCGAGCTGGTCACCCGGTTCGCGTACGCCCAGATCAGCAGCGTCACCAGCATGTCCGGGTCAAACCCCGCCGCCCCCGCACCGCCCGTGCGCCGCGAGGCATGGAACGCGCTGGTATCCAGATGACCGGCCACCACATCGATCACCAGGTGCACCGGGTGATCAGCCGGCAGCCACTCCCGCATGTCCGGCGGCAGCAGGAACTGCTGGTCCCGCGCCACCGGACGGTACCCCTTCGCCATCCCGTAATCATCCCAGACAACGACGAACACGGAGGAATGACACGCTGCAGCGAGAGCGATTCTGCGACAGCCCGTATAGCAACCTAATCCTACTGATCATCAACTGATGGCATCCGAAATAGCCGACGAACCCGGCATTCTACGGCGCCTACGCGGGGACCTCGGAGCGGTCCTCGGCCCAGAGCGTGTGGAACGTGCCATCCCGGTCGACCCGGTGGTACGTGTGAGCACCGAAGTTGTCTCTGAGGCCCTGGATGAGCGAAGCGGGCAGCCGGGCGGCGCGCAGCCCGTCGAAGTAGGCCAGGGAGGAACCGAAAGCCGGGGCGGGCACTCCGGCCCGCGCCGCGTCAGACACCACCCGCCGCCAGCTAGCCACCCCGTCCGCCACGGCCTTGGCGAAATACGGCGCGACCAGCAGGCTCGGCAGCGCCGGGTCGCCGTCGTAGGCTTCGCGGATCCGGTCAAGGAACCGCGCCCGGATGATGCAGCCGCCGCGCCAGATCGTGGCCATCGCGCCCCGGTCGATGTTCCACCCGTATTCGGCGCTGCCCGCCGCGATCTGGTCGAAGCCCTGCGCGTAGGCCACGACCTTGGAGGCGTACAGCGCCTTGCGCACGTCCTCGGTAAAGGCGGCCCGGTCCGATGCTGCCCACGGGCCAGGTTCGCTGGCAAAGGCCGCTCGCGCCGCTGCTCGCTGTTCGGTGTGACTGGATAGCGACCGGGCGAACGTGGCCTCAGCGATTCCCGTGATCGGGATGCCGAGATCGAGCGCGTTCTGCACGGTCCACTGCCCGGTGCCCTTCTGCTCGGCCTGGTCGAGCACGATATCGACGAACGACCGGCCGGTCGCGGCGTCCACGTGCCCGAGCACCTCGGCCGTGATCTCGATGAGGAATGATTCCAGGTCGCCGGTGTTCCAGGTCGCGAAGGTCTCGGCGATCTCCGCCGCGGTCGCGCCCGTTCCGGCTCTCAGCAGGTCGTAGGCCTCGGCGATGAGCTGCATGTCGGCGTACTCGATGCCGTTGTGCACCATCTTGACGAAATGGCCTGCCCCGTCCGGGCCGACGTGCACGCAGCAGGGCGTGCCGTCGACCTGCGCGGCGATGGACTCGAAAATCGGGCCAAGGGTGCGATAGGACTCGGCCGAGCCGCCCGGCATGATGCTCGGCCCGTGCAGCGCGCCCTCCTCGCCGCCCGACACCCCGGTTCCGACAAAGTGCAGCCCGCGAGCGCGCAGTTCCCGCTCCCGGCGCCTGGTGTCAGGGAAATGCGCGTTGCCGCAGTCGATGACGATGTCGCCCTGCTCGAGCAGCGGAACAAGCTCGCCGATCACCGCGTCGGTCGGCTCGCCGGCCTTGACCATGATGATGATCGCCCGCGGCCGCCGCAGGGAAGCGACAAACCCGGCCATCGACTCGGCAGGCAGGAACGTCCCCTCGTCCCCGTGGTCGGCGATGAGGGTGGCGGTGCGCTCGTACGTCCGGTTGTGCAGGGCCACCCGG
>DATGVY010000421.1:0-12485 GCA_035299845.1 Streptosporangiaceae bacterium | reverse complement strand
TCGCGAGGGCGGCCACCGATGACCGGAATGCCGCGCCATCCGGCGTGATGTCGTCCGACAGGTCGATGCCGCAGACCTTGGCCAGCACGTCAGCCGACCGAGACCCGGTCAGCCTGATCAGCGCGCGGCCATGGGTGAGATCGACCGCCGTCACCGGCTCATCCTGGGCCCGCGCGGCCAGCCGGGCAAGCCAGGCGGTCAGCTGCCTGCCCTGGCCGGGCGACGCGATCACCAGCCACTCCCCCGGGCCCGATCCGGCCACCAGCATGCCTGCGGGGTTTCTCGCCGCCCGGCCGAACGGGACTCCCAGCGCTGCCGCGGCACCGCCCGCGGCTGGCGCCCGCAGCTGAACCTTGGTCAGCGGGGTGCAGTCGGTGATGGTCAGGCCGACGACGGGGTCAGCGCTCGCGCGCCTGCCGCTCACCTCCCACCCGGCGACCACGGTCACCGGCGGCGCTGGCGCGATCGGGCTCCGGGCCAGCGGCTCAGTGCCGGCCCGGGGGGACACGGCGCTCCCCGGGGACACCCCGGACCCCGATGGCCCGGACCCCCCCCGCTCAGACACGCATCCGCCCTCCGTCCGGGTCAACGTGGGCGAGCTGCGGGGTCACCATCGCCTCGATCCTCCGGCCACTGGGCAGCCGCACCGTCAGCACGGTGCCAGGCTCGGCGAAGCGCCCGTCCACCAGCGCGAGGCAGACCGACCTGCCAAGGGCCGGGGACATCCGGCTTGAGGTGATCCGCCCGGCGATCCGGCCGTCATCGATGATCTGGCTGGCCTCCTCCGGCACCACCGATCCGTCGGCCGGCTGCAGGCCCACGAGCCGCTGGCCGACCCCCCCGGCCAGCTGCCAGGCCAGCTCCGGCTTGCCCGCGAAGTCGTCCTTGTCCAGCTTGATCGCCCAGTCCAGGCCCGCGCTGAACGCCCTGGTCAGCCCGTCGGTGTCCTGGCCGACGATGAGGTGGCCCTTCTCCAGCCGCAGGATGCGCTGCGCCTCCACGCCGAACGGTGCGGCACCCAGGTCGGCGCCGCGCTCCAGCAGCGTCTCCCATACGTGCAGCCCGTAGCCCGCCGGCACGTGCAGCTCGTAGCTCAGCTCGCCGGTGAAGCCGATCCGCCACAGCACGCAGTCATCCACCCCGGCGATGCGGCCGGTCCGCACGTGCATGTAGGGGAAGGCCTCATTCGTGCTGTCGACGCCCTCGGTGACGCGCTCGATCAGGTCGCGTGACCGCGGGCCCGCAACGTTGATGCTGGCGTAGGCCGTGGTCACCGGCGTCACGTGCACCTGCCAGTCCGGGTGCTCGGTCTGCAGCCAGTTCTCCGCCCACTCCCAGATCGTGGCCGCGCCCGATGACGTCGTGCTCATCAGGTAGTGTTCCGCGCCGAGCCGGCCGGTCACGCCGTCGTCGAGCACCACCCCGTCCTCGGCGCACATGACCCCGTAACGGACCCGGCCGATCTCCAGCTTCGACCACTTGTTGACGTAGAGCAGGTTGAGCAGCCGGGGCACGTCGGCACCGCGCAAGTCCAGTTTCCCGATCGGGGTGACGTCGATGATGCCAACCCGCTCGCGCACGTTGCGCGCCTCGGCCGCCGGATCGCCGTAGCGGTCCGGCCGGATCCACGCGCCGGCCACCAGCGGCGCCGCGCCGTGCGCCTCGTGCCAGGGCTGCATCGGCGAGTAGCGCACCGGCTGGTGGGCCGGCCCGGCCAGGGCGCCCAGGGTGACCGGCGCATACGGCGGGCGCCAGGTAGTAGTGCCGGTCTCCGCTATCGACTGGCCGGTCGCGCTGGCCACGATCGCGACGGCGTTGATGGTCTCCAGCTTGCCCTGCAGCGGGCCCATGGTCGCGGTCGTGAAGCGCTTGGCAAGCTCGACGGAGTCGTAGCCCTCCGCGACGGCACCGAGCAGGTCCTTGGAGGACACGTCCTCGCTGAAGTCGACCATTCCGTGCGTGCGGCCGGCGAACAGCTCGGGATGCGCGTCCACCGGCAGGCCGGGAATCGCCACGGGCCCTGGCTCGGCCGAGCTGGCCGCCGCCACGGCGCCGACGGTCCCCGCGGCGCTGGCCGCCGCCGCGGCGCTGGCCGGGCAGGCCAGCGAGCGTGCCCGGGCGATCCTGGCCGTCCGGCGTGCCGCCTCCGTGCCGATGGCGGTGGCGTGCTGAGTCAGCTCGGCCAGCCCGCCGTCGCCCGCTATGCCGCCGGTGACGAGCACGTCGTCGGACAGCCTGGCCAGGTCGGGGAAGAACCGGGCGGCCCGGGCGCTGTACACCGGGCGGTCGCCGGATGCGTTAAGCAGCGCGGTCGGCGCTGTCCAGCCCACCGCGGTGACCAGCAGGTCACAGAGGATCCTGGTGCCGTCGGCGACCTCGACGGCCCGCACGCCGCCGCGGCCGCTGGCCGCTACCACGTCGCCGCCCAGCCGGGCATCCTCGACCCGGACGATATCGACGCCGGCCCGCTTCAGGTCGGCCACCGCGGCGTCGCCGTCGGCGTTGGCGGTCAGCACCACGGCCCGCTCTCCCGGCTTGACCGCGTAGAGGTTGATCAGCCTGCGCACCGCGGTGGAGAGCATCACCCCGGGCAGGTCGTTGCCCGCGAACACGTACGGGCGCTCGATCAGGCCCGGGGCCACGACCAGCGTCTTGGCCCGCGCCTTGACCAGCCGCTCGGTGCTTGCCACTACCGGGCTTGCAGCCACCGGGCCCGCAGCCACCGGGCCCGCGGCCACCGGGCCCGCGCTGTCGCCCGGCGCCGCCGCGCCCGCCGCCGGCCTGCCCGGGCCGCGTTCGAGGACCGCGATCCAGTTGCCGTCGTAGCGGCCGAGCACCACCGCGTCGGTCAGCACCTCGATCCCGGGCTCCGCCGCCACCTGCGCCGCCAGCTCCCCCAGCGCGGCGAGGCCGGCCTCGCCGCCCCAGCGCAGGTGACCGCCGAGCTGATGGTCCTCCTCGACGAGCATGACGTGGGCCCCGGCCCGGGCCGCGGCGACCGCTGCCGCCATCCCGGCGGGCCCGCCGCCGGCGACCAGGACGTCGGGGTGTGCATACCGCTGCTCCGGCCGGCCCGGCGCTGTATCCGGCGAAACGGATCCGGCGTTGACGAACCGGCGCAGCACGCCCTCGTAGGCCGGCCACAGCGCGCGCGGCTGCATGAAGGTCTTGTAGTAAAAGCCGGCGGTGAGGTAGCGGCCGGCCAGCCGGTTCACGCCCTTCGCGTCGAACCGCAGCGACGGCCAGGTGTTCTGGGAACCCACCGTCATACCGCCGGATACCAGCCGGTGGGCGCCGCGGACGTTCGGCTCATCGCCGACCTGCACCATGCAGCCCGGGTCGTGGAAGCCCGCGGTCAGCAGACCGCGGGGCCGGTGGTACTTCAGGCTCCTGGAGAAAACCCGCTCGCCGGCGGCGGCCAGCGCCGAGATGATCGTGTCTCCGTGGTACGCGGGGTATTCCACCCCGTTCCAGCTGAAGCTCAGTTCCCTGCTGCGGTCGATCACCTCGCCGGGCTGCGGGGACAGCCGCATCGCCGCCACGGGTGCCGAACCGCGGCGTTGCGCAGCGGCGCGGGCGCTCATCCGGATGCTCCGGCCGTGCCCGCCGCACCCGCCGCGCCAGCCGCACCCGCCGGGCCAGCCGTGCCCGCCGTGCCAGCCGTGCCCGCCATGCCAGCCGGGCCAGCCGCGCCCGCCGGGCCGGCCACGCCAGCCGCAGCCGCACCAGGCACCTCGGCCGCGGTGACCGGCCGGACCTCGTTGGTCTCGGTGTGCCGTTCAACCTTGAAGAAGCGGCGGCAGCCCATCCGGTGGTACCAGGTCTCGACTGTCCAGCCGCGCGGGTTGGCCCGCAGGTACAGGTACGCCCGCCACTGCGCGGGTGTCGCGGTCCGCGGATCGGGCCGGGTCACCACCTCGCCGACATGCTGGAACTCGGCGGCGTCCCTGGGGCCGCACCATGCGCAGGGCAGCAGGATCATCGGCGGGCCTTTCCCATCTGTCAGTGGCCGACGGCGGCCGCACCCTTCTCTCCCACCAGCGCGCCATCGGCGAATCTGGCCAGGCCGAAGGCGGCAATGATCTCCGGTGTCCGCCCCGAGGCAATGCACTCGGCCATCGCCTCGCCGGCCACCGGGCCGGCCTTGAATCCGTAGGTGCCCCAGCCAACATCGGTCAGGAATCCGTCCACTGGCGTGCGGCCCATGATCGGCGAGAAGTCCGGGGTCATGTCGCACAGGCCAGACCACTGGCGGAGCACGCGCACCTTGGTCAGGGCCGGCATCAATTCGAGCACGTGACCGGCGAGGCCCTCGATGAACTCCAGCGAGCCCCGCGTCGAGTAGGACGTGAACGGATCGACACTCGCGCCGAAGACGAGTTCGCCGCGGTCGGTCTGGCTGACGTAGACGTGCAGCGTGCCGGACACGACGACAGTGGACAGGAATGGCTTCACCGGCTCGGTAACGGCGGCCTGCAGCGGGAAGGTCTGCACCGGCATGGCGACGCCGGCCATGTCGCTGATGAGGGTGGACCAGCCAGCGGTGGCGTTGAGCACGACCCGGGTCGCGATGTCACCACGGCTCGTGCGTACCCCGCGGACCCGGCCATCCGCCACGTCGATGCCGGTCACCTCCGTGTTCTGGTGCAGGTGCACGCCACGGGCCGAAGCGCCCCTGGCGTATCCCCACACCACCGCGTCGTGCCTGATGATGCCGCCTGGCGGATGCCACAGCGCGCCGAGAACCGGGTACCGGGCGGCCGCGCTGACATCCAGGAACGGCACCAGGCGCTTGACCTCGGCCGGCCCGATCACGTCGGAGTCGACGCCCTCGATCTTGTTGACCTCGGCGCGCCACCGCATGGTCCGCAGCGACGCGTCGCTGTGCGCGAGGGTCAGGTGGCCCCGCTGCGAGAACATCACGTTGAAGTCGAGGTCAGCCGCGAGCCGCTGGTAGAGCTTGATCGAGCGGTCGTAGAACCTGACTCCCTCTGGCGTCAGGTAGTTGGACCGCAGGATCGCGGTGTTGCGCCCGGATCCGCCTGAGCCCAGGTAGCCCTGCTCCAGCACGGCCACGTCGGTGATCCCGTGGTTCGCGGCCAGGTAGTAGGCCGCAGCCAGGCCGTGCACGCCGCCGCCGACGATCACCACGTCGTAGCGGTCCTTCATCGGCTGCGAGCGCCAGGCAGGCGGCCACTCCTGCTGCACCAGGCCACGGCGGAGCAGGCCGAACGCTGAGTACCTGGCCGGGTACCGGGTGCGCCCGCGGCCCGGCCGATGACCGTTCGCGCTCGCCTGCACGGTTGTTCGCCTCCCCGCGCCCGCAGTGGGTGGCCAGATCTGCCCGACGCATAGGCTACGCCCACCATGAAACCCTGTCCACTTGGAGTAAACATGCGTAGGCAGCGCCTGCGGGGCCAGCGCCGGGCAGCAGACGCCTCAGCTTGCCGACTGGATCGACTTGATCGCCAGGAACTGGATCGGCAGCTCGATCAGGGCATTCGGGCCGTGCGGCACCTCGCCGACAAACTGTATCGCGTCCCCGGGTTCCAGCAGGTAACGCGAGCTGCCGTAGAGGTACTCAAGCCGGCCAGCGATCATGTAGATCAGCTCGGTGCCCGCATGCTGGTACAGCGGAAACGTATCGGCCCGCTGGGTGAGCGTGACCAGCAAGGTCTCCAGCGTGTTATGCGGCGCGCGCATGGTGCCGAGCGACTGGTAGCGATGCCCTGGGCCGGCCCCCTTGTGCCCGATGTCGAGGCCCCGGCCGGCCTTGACGTAGAGCACGTCCTGCTCCTCGTTGAGGCCGCGAAAAAAGGCAGTGACCGGAACCTTCAGCGCCTCTGACAACCGCGCCAGGGTGGCCAGGCTGGGCGACGCCTGGACGTTCTCGATCTTCGACAGCATGCCCTTGGACAGGCTAGTCAGCTCGGCGAGCTGGCCGACCGTCAGCCCGAGCTGCAGCCGGAACTCGCGCACCCGCTCCGCGATGACGGCACCGAGCGCGTCTCCCAGCGCGCTATCCCCCGCGTGGCCCGCGCTCAGCGCGCCCGATCCGAGCGCCGCTGGCTGCGCGAGGTGGTCCTGCGCGCCCTCGTCGTCCGCCCCGGCGAGACCGGTCAATCGCGCCATCACCGTCTCCTCGCCCGCGACGGCCATCCGGAATCGCGTGTCCCCAGGCCGGCGTCACACCCGGCTGCGGGTCCCTGGCCGGCCCCGGCCGGCCGTTCCGCACCTGGCCATAACAGCCACACGTAACCTTCCCCGGAATCCGGGCCGGAGAACTTATTGTATCCTCCCATGATACGGAGTTTACTGTCCGTGAATCGCGACGTCTCGCTCCGGTCGCCGATCGGGCACGGCCGGAGTGACTGACCGTTAGGAGGCTCCGTGAGCACAGCCCTCGAACGGTTCGTCGGCTCCGACGGCCGCGCCGACGCCGTGCACCGAGTCCGCGCCGAGATTGACGCCAAGGGCATCAGCTATATCTACTACCAGTTCGTCTCGGTCACCGGCCGGATCATGGGCAAGGGCGTGCCGGCCGACCACTGGGAACGGATCGCCGGCCGGGGCTTCCAGCTTGTCTACGGCTCAACAGCGAACCTGTTCACCGACCGGCACGGCCAGTACATCGGCTACGGGCCCGAGGCGTCCGAGCTCGTCGGGCTGCCGGATGTGGACACGTTCTGCCAGCTGCCCTGGGACCCCAAGGTCGCCAGGGTCTTCTGCACCCTGTTCCGCAACCGGGAAGAGGAAGTTGATCCCGGCGGCTACCTCTCTTCCGACTGCCGGGGCAACCTGCGGCGGATTCACGAGGCGTTCGAGGCCGACACCGGGCTGCACCTCCGGGTGGGCACCGAGCCGGAGATGATGTGGCTCAAGCTCAACCCGGACGGCACGCCATCGGTCGACGGCAAGACCAAGCCCTACTGCTACCACATCGACCAGTTCGCCGAGCTGCAGCCGATCATCCACAAGGTGATCGAGTACGGCAAGGTGATGGGGCTGGACATGATCCAGGGCGACCATGAGGATGCCCCCGGCCAGCTCGAGCTGAACTGGGAGTTCGACCGGGCCGAGCGCACCGCCGACCGGCTCACCACCTACCGGCAGATCTGCCGCCAGGTCGGGCGGGAGCTCGGGGCGTTCCCCTGCTTCATGCCCAAGCCGTTCATGGACGTGTCCGCGAACGGCTGCCACCACAACATCTCGCTATGGCAGGGCGACGAAAACATGTTCCTGCCTGACGGCGACAACCCGCGGCTGCCGAGCAAGCTCGGGCTGAACGCGATCGGCGGCGTCCTGGAGCACCTGGGTGCGCTGACCTGCATCACGGCGCCGACCGTGAACTCCTACCGGCGGTTCTGGGACACCGGATTCTGGGCACCGCTGTTCGCCGATTGGGGTTACCAGAACCGGACCGCCGCGCTGCGGGTCAGCGCTCCCGGCAGATTCGAGTACCGCTCGGTGGACTCCGCGGTCAACCCGTACCTCTCGTTCGCCGCGATCATCAAGGCCATGTCCGACGGCATCCAGCGCAACCTTGACCCTGGGCCGCCGGAGAACCGCAACATCTATGACGCGATCGCGGGCGGCAAGGACGTCAAGAAGGTTCCCCTGACGCTCGGCGAGGCGCTGGCGGCGCTAGCTCAGGACACGGTGATCAAGGACGCGCTACCCGGCGAGATGTACCGGGTGTTCCATCACTACAAGACCGACGAGTGGGAGCGCTACTGCGCGACCGTGTCCGACTGGGACATCAAGGAATACCTGGACATCCTCCCGTAGCACGGAGAGCGAGAGGGGCCGCGACATGTGCGGAATCGCAGGCATCATCCACCGGGACGGGACCGGCGACATCGGCAGCGAGCTGACCCGGATGCTTCAGTCAATGAAGCACCGCGGGCCGGACTCCAGCGGCTTCGCTCTCTACGGACCGGCCAGTGACATGCTAGTCATGCGGATCAAGCTGGCCGACCCGAATGACCCCCGCGACTTCGGCTGGGCCGACCGGATGGAGCGGCACCGTAACGAGATCGAGGCGCGGCTGGCCAAGCTCGGAGCCGTGATCGACGCCGCCGACGGCGACCAGGAGTATACCTACCGGGTGCGGTTCTCCTACAGTGGCGAGCTCAAGCCGCTCACCGACTACGTGGAGGACGTGCCCGGCTGCGAGGTGCTGTCCCTGGGGCACTCGCTGGAGATCGTCAAGGATCTCAGCGATGCCGAGAGCGTCGCTGAGCGGTATCAGCTGAGGGGATTCACCGGAACGCACGCGATCGGTCACGTCCGGATGGCCACCGAGTCCGACGTGGACATTTCCGGCGCGCACCCGTACTGGGCCTACCCGTTCTCCGACATCGCCGTGGTACACAACGGCCAGCTGACGAACTACCACATGTGGCGCAGGCGGCTGGAGCGGATTGGCCACCGCTTCCAGTCCGAGTGCGACTCCGAGATCATCGCGGTCTACCTGGCGCAGAAGATGGCCGACGGGCTTTCGCTGGAGACCGCCATGAAGCAGAGCCTCGACGAGCTGGACGGGGTGTTCACCTACCTGGTGGTGACGGCCGACGCACTCGGCATGGCCAAGGACGAGATGGCCGCGAAGCCGCTGGTGCTGTACGAATCGGACGACCTGGTGGCGCTCGCCTCCGAGGAGGTCGCGATCCGCGCCGTTATCGGCCACGAGATTGACACCTACGACCCCTACGAGCGCCAAGTGCTGGTGTGGCGCCGATGAAGATCAACTACGACGCCCGCGGGCTGGCCGAACCCGATGCCCGCGCGCCGGAGGTCGCCACGATAGACGGCGATCCCGGTAGCCCAGGCCGCCGGGCCGTCTTCGACGCGGCGGACCTGTCGACCCGCCAGATCAACCTGGAGCTTCGCCGCCTCGTCTACGACGAGGACATCGCCGACGTCACGATCCTGAATCCGGGCGCGAAGCACTCCGTCGCGGTCGGCATCCTGACCCGCTGCGCCATCACGATCGACGGCAGCCTCGGCTACTTCGGGTGCGGGCTGATCGACGGGCCGGAAATCCGGATCAAGGGCCGGGTCGGCTGGTCGGTGGCGGAGAACATGATGTCGGGCGTGGTCGTCATCGACAAGAACGCGGGCTCGCTGGCCGGTGCCGCGCTGCGCGGCGGCGACCTGGTGGTCCGCCGCGACGTCGGCGCCCGCACCGGCATCGACCAGAAGGGCGGCACGATCATCGTCGGCGGCGATGCGGGCATGATGACGGGCTTCATGCTGCAGCGCGGCCGCCAGGTCATCTGCGGCAACGTGGGCGGCGGGCTTGGCGACTCGATGTACGACGGCGCCATCTACGTCGGCGGCAAGGTCGCCTCACTCGGTATCGACTGCGTGGAGGCCGAGCTGACCGACAGCGACGATGAGTTCCTGGACCGCAAGCTCGGGATATACGGGCTGGAGCGCCCGGCGGCGTTCCGCAAGTTCGTCTGCGGCCGGAAGCTCTGGAACTACGACAACCTTGAGCCGGCCGAGCGCAAGCTCATCCTCTGAGTTGCCGGGCCACGGAGAAGCAGCGAGAGGCGAAGCCCACGATATGAGCACGAGCGAAGAGGGCGGCCGGGCAGTGCTCGGGCACAGCAGCATCTTCACGCCCGAGGTGATCAACGACATCCACGTGAAGTCCGAGCTGGGCCGCTACCGGATGCGCGGATTCTCGATGTTCAAGCGCATTCCGCACTGGGATGAGCTGATGTTCCTCCCCGGCACCCTGACCCGGTTCGTGATCGAGGGCTACCGGGAGAAGTGCGACACCAGGACGGTGCTCGGCGCGCGCTTCGCGCGGAACCCGATCGAGCTCGACATCCCGGTGTACATCACCGGCATGAGCTTCGGCGCGCTGTCGCTTGAGGCGAAGATGGCGCTGGCCAAGGGCGCCTCGATGGCGGGCACGGCAACCTGCTCTGGCGAGGGGGGCATGATCCCGCCCGAGCGTGACCTGTCCACCAAGTGGTTCTACCAGGTCATCCAGAGTCGCTACGGTTTCAACCCGCATCACCTCATGCTCGCCGACGGCGTGGAGTTCTTCATCGGGCAGGGCTGCAAGGTCGGGCTCGGCGGCCACCTGATGGGGCAGAAGGTCACCGAGCAGGTGGCGGAGATGCGCTCGCTGCCCGCCGGGATCGACCAGCGCAGCCCGGCGCGGCACCCCGACTGGCTCGGCCCCGACGACCTGTCGCTGAAGATCCAGGAGATCCGCGAGGCGACCGACTACCGGGTCCCGATCCAGCTGAAGCTCGGCGCCGCCCGGGTGTACGACGACGTCCGGATGGCGGCCAAGTGCGGACCTGACACCATCTACCTGGACGGAGCCGAGGGGGGCACCGGCGCCGGGCCGCACGTCGCGGCGGAGGAGACCGGCATCCCGCTGATGGCGGCGATCCCGGAAGCCAGGCGGGCGCTGGAGGACGTCGGGCTCGTCGACGAGATCGACCTCGTCGTGGCCGGCGGCATCAGGAACGGCGGCGACGTCGCCAAATGCCTGGCCCTGGGCGCGAAGGCGGTGGCCATCGGCCACTCGGCGCTGATGGCGCTGAACTGCAACAAGGAAATCCCCGGCGTCACCGACTATGAGGGCACCGTTGGCGTGCCGGCCGGCCGGTGCTACCACTGCCATACCGGGCGCTGCCCGGTGGGCATCACGACACAGGATCCCGAGCTGCGCAAGCGGCTTGAGGTTGGTGCGGCCGCCGAGCGCGTCTACAACTTCCTGCACACGCTCACGCTGGAAGCGCAGATGCTCGCGAGGGCCTGCGGCAAGACCGACGTGCACAGCCTTGAGCCCGAGGACCTGTGCGCGCTGACCGTTGAGGCCTCGGCCATGGCCAAGGTCCCGCTGGCCGGGACCAATTACATCCCGGGGCAGACCGAGGAGCGCACGCTAGCTGAGATCAAGGCGCTGCTGGAGAAGCAGGTTCTCGACGATGGCGGCCGGGGAGCACGCAATGCCTGACGATCTGCCCCGCGACGGCCAGCAGCCACCCGAAAGCTCACCGCGGCTCACCACCAGGATCGGCATTGACACCGAAGAGTTGACCGGCCGGACGTTCCCGTACCAGTTCGACCGGTCGCTGGTCGACGACATCGACCTCGTGGCTGCCACTCCCGGCGAGGACATCAACTGGCTGGAAGATATCCACCTGATGAACGAGGACGGCGTGCCTGCCGTCTTCGACCGCTACACCAATGCCTTCCTCAAGATCCACTTTGAGATCCCGGCCGGCCGCGAGGACGAGTACGCCAGGAAAGTGCTGATCAAGCACCTGCAGGAGGGCAACTCCTACGGCATCTGGCTGAAGCGCAAGCACGCCAAGTTCGGCCAGCCGGAACTCGGCCCGTGGCGTGCGGGCTCTGCCAAGGTCGGCGAGAACTGGCAGCCCGCCGTCATGGCGGACTGGGAGCGGCCGGCGGGTCATTAGCAAACCCACGAGATTGAACGGATGGCCCGGTGGCTGGTCGTCGCGGCTACGGCTGTCAGCTGACCGCCGCGTCGTCAGGGAGACTAGGGCCAGCGCCGCCGCCGCGGCGGCGGCGCTGGCGGCACGACCTTCCCGGCGAGCGCCCGGGCGTGCGGGATCACGACCAGCTGCCCGTCGGACTTGCGGACGGTGAAGGAAGCGGCGTCATGCTCCTCGAGAATGCCCAGCACGTCGGTGATCTGTTCGCCGTTGCCTGGGCTGGGCCGGCGCCAGCGGATCACGACCCGCCGGCCGACATCGGCGGGCGTGAGCCGGACTTCAAGCCGGTAGCGCACGCTGGTCACCTCCAGTAATAGGTCGTGGCCTTGTCCTTGACGTCGATGCACGGCTCGGCGATCACGTATGTCATGGGCGGGCTCCACCCCTCGGCGACCCGCCCGCACTTGCATGCGGCGGAAGTTTCCGGTGACCGGGTGGCTTGCTAGCCGCCGATGTGCGACATCTCCACCTTCCGCGTCACCTTGTTGCGGCCGGTCTGCTGGGTGCGCAGCTCGGAGTAGCGGTCAGCCCGCCGCATCCAGATGGCGGCGACCTGCTCGTGCAGCGCCTGGTCGCTGGCGCCTGCGCGAATCGGGCCGCGCAGGTCGTGCCCGGTCCCGGCGAACAGGCAGGTGTACAGCTTGCCATCGGCGGAGAGCCGGGCGCGTCTGCAGCTGTGGCAGAACGGCTGAGTCACCGAGGCGATCATGCCGATCTCACCGGCGCCGTCGCGGTAGCGGTAGCGACGTGCGACCTCCCCGCGGTAGCTGGCCGCGACCGGCTCAAGCGGCCACTGCGCGGAGATCATGGCGATGATCTCCGTGGCCGGGACGACCTCGCCCAGCCGCCAGCCGTTGGTCGTACCGACGTCCATGTATTCGATGAACCGCAGCACGTGCCCGCTACCCCGGAAGTGCCCGGCCATCGGCAGGACCGAATCCTCGTTCACCCCGCGCCTGACCACCATGTTGACCTTCACCGGCCCCAGCCCGG
>DATGVY010000420.1:0-6873 GCA_035299845.1 Streptosporangiaceae bacterium | reverse complement strand
TCCGCAGCCGCCCGACCCTGCGCCACAGCAGGGCTGCAGCCACAGCGCCGATCGCGCCGATCGCGCCGCCAGTGGCCGCCCGGGCAAGGATGCGCTTCACGCGGGCCGGGCCGTTCGCACCCGCAGCGCGATCCGCTGCCGGGCCTCAAGCACGCCGGGCTCGCCGAGGAACACGGCATCCAGGACGCCAAGTGCCTGCCGGATCTCCGTCCGGCGGCCGGGCGTCAGCGCGGGCGGTGCGGGGTAGCCGTACAGCTGGATGGCCCAGTCCGGCAGGGTCGCGATCGCGGCGTCACGGACGTCCTGCCAGATCTCGGCGATGTCATCGTCCAGGCCGGGCGGATCGAGCAGGTAGGCCATCGACTCGGCGGCGGCCGGCGTGCAGCGCAGCCCGGGCCGGGCCGACGCGATGTAGCTGGCCAGCTCGGCGGCGCTGGCCGGAACCTGGGCCGCGGGCACGCCGACGAGCTCGGCCGCGACTACCATCTCGGCGACGTAGCGGTCGGCGTCTTCCGCGGTCAGCGGCGTCCCGAGCGCGCGGCGCGCGACTATCGCCGAATCGACGAGCGCGACGTGCACCCACAGCAGCAGCGCGGGATCGCCCGCCGCGTACGGGCGCCCGGTCACCGGGTCGGTACCGCGGACATGATCATGGATACGGCGCACCCGGGCTGCGGCCCGCTCGGCGGCCGCCCGCTCGCCGAAGCTGACCGTGGTGACGTACGCCGACGTCGCGGCGAGCCGGCCGACCGGATCCTGGCGCCAGTCGCTGTGCTGGTCGACGCCCGCCATCGCGAGCGGGTGCAGCGCCTGCATTAGCAGCGCCCGCAGGCCGGCGACCGGCCCGGCTAGGTCGGCGCTGATCCGCCAGGTGACGCTGGCGGGCCCGAAGAAGCCGTCGTCGGCCGGCTGCTCCGGCACGCCGGAGGCATAGGCGGCGGCTGACCGCTCGACCAGCCCCGCCGCGGTCGCGTACGGGTCGGCCGTCATCGCGGCATTCCTGTGCATGGTCTCATGCTTGCCAAACTACCTACTCGCCGCTGATGCGCCGCCGCGCGGCCCAGGTTCCTTGATCGCCCCGCACAGCCTGATCACGCCCGCCGCGCGGCCCAGGTTCCTTGATCACGGAAATAAAGTGGTGCTGGGACCCGCCAAAGTTTCCGTGATCATGAAAGGACTGGCTCAGCCGAGCGTGAAGGGGTCCCTGGTGCCGCCAGTGAGCTCGACCCAGATGGCCTTGGTCTGGGTGTACTCGTGGACCGCGCCTATGCCGTTCTCGCGGCCGATCCCGGACAGGCCGACGCCGCCGAACGGAACGTCGGGCCCGACCACCCGGTAGGCGTTGATCCAGACGGTGCCGGCCCGCAGCGCGTGGGCCACCCGGTGACCGCGGTGGATGTCCTTGGTCCAGACAGCGCCGGCCAGGCCATAGCGGCTGTCGTTGGCGAGGCCTACCGCCTCGTCCTCGGTATCGAACGGGATCACCACCAGCACCGGGCCGAAGACTTCCTCCCGCGCCACGGTCATGGCCGGCTTGACGTTGGTCAGCACGGTCGGCTGGACGAAGTAGCCGCCCAGCCGTTCCTCGGCACGGCCGCCCGTGGCGACCGTCGCGCCCTCGGCGGCCGCCGACTCGAAGAACGACAGCACCTTGCGGTACTGCGGCTCGGTCGCGAGCGGGCCATCTCGGTCTCGGCGTCCCGCGGGTCGCCGATCTTGATGGACCTGGCCCGGCTGACGATCCTTTCCACCAGCGCGTCATGCACGCTGCGGTGCACGAGCAGCCGTGATCCTGCCATGCAGGTCTGCCCGGTCGCAGCGAAGACGCCGGCCAGCACCCCGTTGCAGGCGGCGTCGAGATCGGCGTCGCCGAAGACGACGTGGGCGGACTTGCCGCCGAGCTCAAGCAGGACGCCAGTGACGTTGCCGGCTGCGGCCTTCGCGACCTCGGCGCCGACCCGGGTGGAGCCGGTGAAGGCGATCTTGTTGATGCCCGGGTGAGCGGCCAGCGCCTTGCCCACGGCCGGGCCGAAGCCGGTCACGACGTTGAACACGCCCGGTGGGAAGCCGGCTTCATGGATGCGGGCGGCGAGCTCGACAGCCGAGGCGGGGGAGTAGTCGCTCGGCTTGGCCACCACGGTGCAGCCAGCCGCCAGCGCCGGCGCGAGCTTCCAGCACAGCAGTAGCAGCGGCGAGTTCCACGGGACGATCGCGGCGACGACGCCGGCCGGCTCGTGTCGGGTGTAGACGAGGAAGTTCGGTCTGTCCGCCGGGATCGTGGACCCCTGGAGCTTGTCGGCCAGGCCGGCGAAATAGTGGAACCAGGCCGGGATGCTGGCCAGCTGGCCGCGCATTTCGCGCAGCAGCTTGCCGGTGTCGCGCGTCTCGATCTCGGCCAGCGGGCCGGCGTCGCGCGCGATGATGTCGGCGAGGCGCCGGATGAGCTGCGCCCGGCCGAATCCGGTGAGCTTTCCCCATGGCCCGGACAGCGCCCGCCGGGCCGCGGTCACGGCCAGATCGACGTCGTCGGCGCCGCCGTCGGCCGCCGTGGCCCACGCGGCCTGCAGGAACGGGTCGATGCTCTGGTAGCTGCGCCCGGACCTGGGCTCGGCCCGCTTGCCGTCGATGACGAGCGGATAGTGCGGGATCTCCGGTCCGGCTCCGCCGTCTGTGCCCTGTGTCGTCATGACTCCTGCCGTCCCGTTTCGGTAGATGAAGGCATATCGCCCGGTGTACCCCGGCCCTGCGGCGGCTTATCGTGGCGGCACGCCGCAACGACGGGGAGAACGCCAGTGCTCGATGACCTGACGTACGACGACAGCGAGTCGCCTTCGATCGGGCTGGTGCCTCCGGGCGTCTCCTGGGCGGCGGTGGCGGACCATATCAAGATCGCGCATCACCCGCTGCTCGTGCCGCTGGCTGACAGCGGCGAATACGTCGGGGCCTACTGGGCCGGCACGAGACTGGTCGTCGCGGCGGACCTGGGGCCGGACCAGGACGAGGCGGTCACCGGATTCCGGGAGTTCCTGCGCGAGCACGGCGAGGCCTAGCGACCCCGGCACGAGGACTGCCGGGCTCGGGTGCCCGCATCCCGGCTGATGACCCGCTCCCTGATCCAGCGCCCCATTGCCGGTGCCTGTTGGCGGCGCGGGTGTCGGCCGGTCCCCACTGACCCGGCCAGCCTGCGGCATGAACCAGGTTCCACCCGTAATAAATCAATGGCGGCTGGCAGGAGGGCAGCTGCCGTCCTGCCCGGCAGGACCGGAGCCTGGTCACTGCCACGGCCGGGCGGCGCGGCTGGCCCAGTAGGTCCCTGGCGGCTCGGCGAGATCGAGGTCCGGGATGTCGCTGAAGGCCAGCGCTGCCAGGTTCGACTGAAGCTGGCCCGGGGTGACCGCGCCGGACAGCACGACACTCGCCCACGGCTGGGCGAGCGCGGCGGCGATCGCGATCGTGTCCGCGGTGACATCGCGGGCGGCGGCGAGTGCGGTCAGCCTGGCCGCCGGGCCGGCCGCGTCGCCGCCGGCCGCCAGCCGCCCGTTCGCCAGGGCCTCCTTGACCAGGATCGTGCACCCGGCGGCGGCTGCCTCGGCTGCGGCAGGGCCGACGGACGGCTCAAGGAGATTCCAGGTCACCTGCGCGGCGCGGAACAGCGGCTGCCCGTCCGCGGTGGCCCGGAGTGCGCGGCGGAGCGTGTCCGCCTGGCCGGGGCCGCTGGTCGTCAGGCCGATGAGCACACCCTCGGCGCGCAGCCTGGCCAGCGCGGCCAGCAGCGCGGGGTCATCAAGCAGCCCGGAATCCGGCGTCAGCGAGTGCACCTGGTACAGCGCAAGCCGGCTGCCAAGCAGCGCGCGGGTCTCGGCGAGCTGGGCGGTGAACCTGGCCAGCGAGTGCTCCTTGATCTCCTGCGGGCCGGCGCCCAGCCGCCAGCCGCCGGTGTAGCGGTAGCCCCACTTGGACCCGGCGACCGCGTCGGCGTGACGGCGGGTGGCCAGCCATGCGCCGAGGAATTCCTCCGCCCGGCCATAGGACCTGGCTGCGTCGAAGTACCGGATCCCGGCGTCGTAGGCGGCGTCCAGCATCGCGAGCGTGCGGGCCCGCAGGCCGGCCACGCTCCGGTCCGGCAGGTCATCCGCCCGGCCGCTAGTGATGTAGGCCGGCCGGCCGAGTGCTGCCAGGCCAAGCCCGATCCGCGAGACTAGCGGCCCGGCGGGCGCCAGGACCGTCAACGGCATGCTGGTCTCGCTGAGGTCTTCGCCGGCCACGGCCGTTACGGTACCCGCAAGGCCTAGCCCGTAGTCCCCCCGGATGAGCTGACACCCCTGTTCACCAGGGAAAACGTGGACGCACATGACTACCGTAGTCATGTAAGTCGGGCAACCGAAGCTCTATGACCAGGGCAGACATGATGGGCCTTATGAGCCTGGGGGAACTTCGGCCTAGCGGCCGGGCTGCGGCGGGGCCTCAGTTGGCGATGCCGACATGCTTGTGCACGGTCGCCGCGTCGGCCAGCAGCGTGACCATGCAGCCGGCCAGGTCGGCGCGGGAGATCGTGTATCCGCGCGGCAGGTTGCGGTCGAGCGCGGTGCGGTACTTTCCCGTCGCTGCCTTGCCGGTGAGCCGCGGCGGTCGCATGATCGTCCAGTCCAGGCCGCTCTCCCTGACCTCCTCCTCGGCCCGGCGCATGTCCGCGCAGACGTGCCGGAGCGCCGTGCGCCGGACCAGGGGCTTGGCGAGATAGCGCATGAGCGGCCCTTCGCCCGCGTCGGTGACAACAGAGCCGCTGACCGTCAGCAGGCGGCGGACGCCGGACTTCTGCATGGCCTGGATGATGCTGCGGACGCTGTCCTGGCTGACTGTGGTCGGGCCGTTGCCGCGCGGGCCGATCGCGGAGAGCACGGCGTCGGCGCCTGCGACGGCCGGGCTGATCATGGCCGGGTCCATAACGTCAGCGGTCACTATCCGCAGCTGCCGAGGTTCCGGTGCCATCCCGCCGTCCAGGCCGGCCTGACGGTCCGTACCGGCGTGGTGATCCTGGCTGGCGTGGTGATCCTGGCTGGTGTGGTGATCCTGGTCGGCCAGGAAATGTGCGCCTGCCAGGCGGTGCGGATCGCGGACGACCGCCGTGACCTCATGCCCGGCCGCGACCGCCTGCTCGAGGAGGCAGATTCCGGTACTGCCGGTGCCGCCGAAGATGGTGAGCTTCACGATGTTTGCCTTTCGACCTCGGATACATTGACTTCGTTTCCTTACGATATGAAAATCATATCATATGAAAATAGTAACATCATTCCGGCCGGGCCTGATGGAGCACGTTGCCTGAGGAGGCTGAACCGCGCGATCAAGCAGGCACCGCGCGGCATGACCGCGATGCGGGAGCTCGCTGACGGCCGAGCCTCGGATCATGGCCGTCGAACTGACGGCGGGTGCGGATCACCCGCGATACTGGGAGCACGTCATCCACGGGGCGGCTGGCCCGAACGTTCATCAGCAGCGGCCCGTCAACCCCTCGACAGGCCAGGCGGGTGCCCTGATGAGCGAGACGATCCCGACCAGCGCAGGGGCTGTCCCCGCGGGAGGTGCCTCCGCGGGAAGTGCCTCCGCGGGAAATGCCCCCGCGGGAGGTGCTTCCGCGGGAAATGCTTCCGTGGGAAATGCCTCCGCGAGTCATGCCTCCGCGGGAGATGCCTCCGCGGGAGATGCCTCCGCAGGAGCTGTCCCCGCGGGAGATGCCTCCGCGAGAGCTGTCCCCGCGAGTCATGCCTCCGCGGGAAGTACGCCCGCCACCGGCGGCGCCGACGCTCCCGGCCCGCTGTCCGGGCTGCTGGTCGCTGACTTCTCCAGAATCCTCGCCGGGCCCTACTGCACGATGCTGCTCGCCGACCTCGGTGCCGATGTCGTGAAGGTGGAGAGCCCCAACGGTGATGACACCCGGACCTGGATGCCCCCGGTCCGAGATGGCGTATCCACCTACTACCTGGCGGTCAACCGCAACAAGCGCTCGGTCGCACTCGACCTCCGCGAGCCCGGCGACCGCGCTGCCGCACAGGAACTCGCCGCCCGCGCTGACATCCTCGTGGAGAATTTCAAGCCCGGCGGACTGGCCCGATTCGGCCTGGACTACGAGTCGGTCAGTGGCCGCAATCCGGCCGTCATCTACGCCTCTATCAGCGGGTTCGGCTCTGCCGGCGGGGCGGCGCTGCCCGGCTATGACCTAGTCGTCCAGGCGATCTCCGGCCTGATGAGCCTCACCGGTGACGCCGAAGGAAAGCCGTTCCGCGCCGGTGTCGCAGTATTCGACGTCATGTCCGGGCTGAACGCCACGATCGGCATCCTGGCCGCGCTGCACCACCGGGCCGGATCTGGCCACGGACAGCATGTGGCGGTCAGCCTGCTGTCATCAGCGCTTTCCGGCCTCGTCAACCAGGCCAGCGCGGTAGTCGCCGGGGGCGTCGTGCCGTACCGGATGGGCAATTCCCATCCCAGCCTGTTCCCCTACGAGCCGCTGCCTGCGGGCGACGGCGAGCTCATCATCATGGCCGGCAACGACGGGCAGTTCCGCAAGCTGTGCGAGGTGCT
This sequence comes from Streptosporangiaceae bacterium, assembly GCA_035299845.1. Taxonomy (GTDB): domain Bacteria; phylum Actinomycetota; class Actinomycetes; order Streptosporangiales; family Streptosporangiaceae; genus Palsa-506. Next base: position 294 of record DATGVY010000420.1, on the reverse strand, counting down.
CGGCGTTCCCTGGCTGGCGGACGACACGCGGTTCGCGCACAACAAGGACCGCACGGCTCATCGGGATCAGCTGCGGCCACTGCTGACCGAGCGTCTTGCCAGCCGGACCGCGATGGACTGGTTCCGCGACCTGAGCGCGGCCGGCGTCGCTTGCGGGCCGATCAATACCGTCGATGGCGGAGTTGCGTTCGCGCAGCAGCTTGGCCTCGACCCGGTGGTGACCGCCGGGCAGGGAGAACGGGCCATGCCCGGTATCCGGAACCCGATCGGGCTGTCCGCCGCCCCGGCGCGTTA
>DATGVY010000419.1:0-16384 GCA_035299845.1 Streptosporangiaceae bacterium | reverse complement strand
TCATAGGTGTAGCCGATCTTCCCGCCACGCGTCAGAACGTCCCGCACCCGGACAGCGTTGTCGTCCGCGGTCCCTTCCAGGCTCACGAACGGGTCGCTGTACTGTTTCTTCCCCGCCTGGAACACGTGTAGGTGGTCGCCGTCCCAGCCGAACAGCACCAGGATGACCTGGTGCAGGTCGGCCAGGGTGGCGATGACCGGCAGCCGCACCCGGCGCCAGATCGGCGGACGGGAGCCGGACAGCGAGACCTTCAGCTCGGCCACCTGGTCGATGCTGCGCGGCGCGCCGGACGCGGCGAACTCCGCCACCGCCCTCGAGAGTGCGGCGGCATCCGGGTGAGCCGTGGCCCGCACCTCCGCGAGACACGTGTCCAGGTCCGTCCCCGGCATGCTCTCCCAGACGCGGCTGAGCGCCTCATCCGGGCCCTTGTCCTCCAGCGCGGCAGCAGCGGCCTCCACCGCCAGCCAATCCCATTCAGCGTCGCTGGGTTCGGGTCCCTGGTCCCAGGCGGCCAGCGCCGCGCGGGCGTGCGGGCCGACGCGCGGCGCGGCCGTCAGCTCCCGCCAGGCCGGCAGTGCCTCTTCGCCGAGCCGCTGTACCACGCCGACGGCCATGACGCGCAGCAGCGGCGACATCCCCTCGGCGGCGGTGAGGATCTCCCGTGCCGCTTCGGCGGGCTGGCGTTCGGCCAGCCATCCCCACGCCACATGGTCCCGCTGTTCCTCATCGCCGAACCGGGCTACTTCGGCGATCATCTCGCTGGCTGGCAGGCTCGGGTCCGCCAGGCCGGGCAGGCCGGCCGCCAGGTGGCCGGCCGCCCAGCGGCCCAGCGGGGTGATCAGCGGCTGGCCCGGGTCGCCGGCTACCGCGCCGAACTCGGCCAGCAGCGCGACCAGCCCGGCCAGCGGCGTTCCGGTTTCCAGGTCGCAGTACCTGTCGGCCGCGTGCAACGGCTCCCAGGACGACTTGTCGTATCTGTCGCACAGGTCGTGCAGCGTCGCGTGCACCGGCCCCCACAAACCGCCGGCGCGAGGCACGCCGTCCTCGCCGAGCACCGCGAGCAGCGCCATCGCCAGCAGGCGCACGCTGTCTTCGTCCTGGGGATACGACTCCGCCGCGCACACCGCACGCAGGGCTGCCAGCCAAGCCGCCAGCAGGTCCGCACCGCCCGGCGGCCAGCGCTCCAGCGCGGGACCGGCGGTCACCCACCCGCCGCCGACCTGCAGCAGGCCGGTCGCGACCGCGAGGCACCAGGGCCGGTGCAGCGCCTGGATGTCGGCCATCGTGCGCAGCCGCGGCGGCACGTCCACGCCGACAGCCGCGCCCGCCGCAGGCACGTCGGCCTTGCGCAGCACCTGCCCGGCGGTTACCGGACGGCGGCCCGTCCCGATCCAGCGAGCCAGCGTGACGGCCCGGCCCACGACAACGCTTTCACGCGCAAGCCGCGCCGCGTCGCGAAGCTCATCCCCGGAAACCGCCATGTCCACATTGGGACCTTACTGCCGCCCGGCGGCGTGGTCGGCAACGAACTGCTGTGTCCCCGACTGAATTGCGGTCAGTGCGCTGTCGCCGGCCGGCTCAAGTGACATGACCAAAGGGTTCGCCGCGATGTAGCGCGTCCGCAGCGGTGGCGTACCAGATATTGGGCTGGCGTGGTCGCGACGACGGAGGGAGACAGCTGCCGAGCCCGCTTCGCGTCGCGCGGCGGGGCTTGCGTCTGGAAGACCCCGGGTCGTGCCGGAGAAGCCAGCGATACCGATTGACAAACTCGCTCGTGGTGGGCAGCGGCCCGATCTGCTGCTTGGCCAGGGTGAGCGCGCGCTCGTACTCAGCACGCACGGTGGCGTCGAACAGGCGCCATAGCGCAGGCTCATCTCGGCGAGACATGGCCGAGCAGCGCCATCAGGGACTGCAGCGAGACGCCGGCGTTTAAAACGCGTTCTGTGCCTGTGCGGGAGTCAGCGCAGGCTGGCGCGGATGAGCGTGAGGAACCGGCAGGTCAAGCCGCTTGTACGGACGCTGTCCATGCCCGTCCGTAACGACTAGCCCTCGGCCCCTCTGGCGTACGGACATATGACGGACAGGATCGGAAAATTCACATGATCATTAAGGACATAAGGCCACGTCAGCGGCCGTTATAATAGGCAGGGCCTAGCGGTCTGTAAAACCGTCGGCTCAGCGCCTAGACGGAAAACGGGTCAAACGCCGACACGCTTCACGGCGGGGATCCGCATTCTTGGAAGAAGTCGGCCCAAGCGCCCGTGGACGCGACCATGACGGCCACGGATGTGCATCCCGAGACGCTGGTGACGTTGCCAGGCCCGAGCGCGGGCGAGGACGTGTTCGTATAGGTCACAACCCATGCGGTGAAGGGAGTTCCCGCTGTTACGGCGGCCGGCACCGGGTGAAGCTCCGTGACCGTCCGCAGATCAATTGCCGGGGTCTGCGCCGACACGGCGGAGCCGAGAACCGCCCGCGGAACCGGCTGACTTTCGAGGGACGACAACACCGCGGCAGGGGAAGAGGCAGCTGGAGCCAGCGGCCCGGGCGAGGACGGCGCGGCGGCTGAGACGTTAATGCCCTCAGCCGGATAGGTCGCTCACGGAACGGCCGCCGCGGCGCCGCAGGTCAGCGAATCGCCAGGTCACGCGGGGCCGGGGACACCGGCTTCCCAAGCTGATAGTCCGGATTCGGTTTCTGCCGTCTGCTGCAGATAGGGCCTCGGGAGGCATAAGGTCTGCGGTCGTGGGCGTCTGACTTCAATGGCCACCTGGTGCTGTCACCGGCCGGGAAGTTCGATGTCGGCCCAGGCGGCTTCCCACGGGGTGCTCACGATCAGGCGCATGCGCCTCATCGCCGGGTCCACTGGCGGCCAGAACCAGAAACCGCCGCTGCCCTCATTGTTTGCGGAGCCACGCCAGCTGCCCGGTATGCCGTCGTGGTCGGCCCCAGTGTCGTCGATTGCGCGCACCTGAAAGCACGGTGTGATCATTGGCCAGTACTCGCCCATGACCCAGGGATGGCCATACAGCTGGATGCTCACCAGGTCATCGTGCGCTGAGATTCCCTCGATCACGGCGGTGGCATGCTCCAGCGGGAGCCGGACGGCCAGGCCGATCCGCCCTGGTGCCCCCGAGCGGTCTGCACGCTTATGAATGCGATAGCCCCACCTGTTCATCAGGGCACCATGCCAGACGCGGGTCCCGCTGCCTGGGTGGTGGCGCAAGAGAGCACTGGTGACTGGAAGAGCGCCCACGGCCAGGAGGCTGTCGGCCACCGCTGCCACGATCTCCGCTGTGTCCTCGGGTCCCAGCTCGGCGTCGTTAATCGAATAGCGGGTGATCGGTGCAAGGGCCGCCAGGTAGCACTCCGCCGGGGTCGGCCACGGCGGGCCTGCCTTCCCCACCGGTACCGAAACCGGCGGCGGCAACGCTACGCGGCCCGTTGCGGCGGAGTCTGTAGGGCTGAACTCAAGCCAGGCAACATTCCCGGCCGGTCTCGGCTCAGCGTCGATGTCTCCATCCCAGATCCCATCCGCCCTCCAGCCACCTGCGAAGTCAAGACGGTAGGAGTGACCGGCATCGTCGACCGCCGACACCTCGGATATCGCATGAGCGAAGCGGCGGTCCGGAGGCTGTTGCCGAGCTACAGCCCGTACTCGCAGCCGAAGACCGGCCGGACTCAGCGTCACCCATTCGATGTACACGTCGGCCATGTCCGCGGGACAGTGAACCCGGCTGGCCGCCACCGACAGCGGGACCCTGACCAGGTCTTCGTGCCCGGCGACGCGTGCGTCCCAATAGCCATGGGCGCCGGGACGGACCGTCAGCTCGCCCTTCGTGACTCCCCAGACGTTGTCGAAACCCTTGCTCTCCAGCGCTAATCTGTGCTGCGCCAAGATTTCCTCGGCCCGCGGTTCTGGTAGCAGCCCCAGCATCACGAACGCATTCGCCACCGCCTGAACGCTCAGCGAAACGGGCAGCAGCGGGCGGCCCGGCGACGCCCGGGTCAGCGCCTCCGCCGTCAGGGAACGGAGATGGCCCTCCGGGTCTTCCTGGTCCATCGGGATGAGTGTAAGCCGGCCGGGCCGCTTCACCTCCGTGCCCCGATGAAGCCGACAGGTCTCGACGCTAGCTGACGGCAGCGTCCCGCAACCACGGCGAAACGTCGGCACTGGCGTGAAGCCACCATGGCGGTCGAACCGCAGGTCCGGGGCCATGTCGTGCCTGGCTTCTCCCGGCTTTCTGCAAAACCGTCGGCTCAGCATATGGTTGCTCGAACCAGCCGCCAGCATCAACGAGCCGTGTCCGAACCAGCGAGCGTAGAGGATCGGACGTCCGTACGCCGACGTCGAGAGCCGCGGAGGCTGCGGGCGTGAATCAGCCGTCGGACCGGTGGGCTGTTGTCGGCAGCACTGCTCAAAAGCGAGCCGACGAGGACATGCTGGCCGGCTATAGGCACCTTTACTGCCCGGGACGGGGTGCTAAGGCCCGGCCTGGTCGGTGGCCGGGAAGGCCGGGCCGGCCGGGAACCGGTCGAGCAGTGACCGGCGCCACTCCTCGGTCTGCCGGACCTGATTGAACGTGAAGAGGTGCAGGCCCTCGACCGCGGACGCGGGGGAGGCCAGCGCGGTGCCGGTCCGCTCGAGCAGCCGCTCGGGGCTGTACCCGCCGGGGGTGCCGAGGCGCAGGAACCACTCGGTGTGCCCGGCCAGGAACCTGGCCGACTCGGCGACGCCCGCCTTCGCCGCCATCCGCAGCAGCCTGGCCCGCTCGACCGGGCCGGCCAGTCCGACGAACAGCGGCAGGGTGACGCCCCTGGCCCGGACCCGGCTGATCCACTGCCGCAGCGTCGCCGGGTCGAAGCAGAGGTTGCTGACCAGGTAGGTGGCATGCTGTCGCTTGTCCCACATCGCCTGGACGGTGACATCGTCGCCGATCCTGGGGTGGCTTTCCGGATAGCCGGTGATGCCCACCCGGGCGAACGGGCGGCCCATCTCGGTGAGCTGTTCCAGCAGGGACAGCGCGCTGGCGAACCGGCCGACGGGCGGGTCGGCGTCGCCGGCCGGGACGAAGACGTCATCGACGCCGCAGCCGGTGAGCCGGGCGACGATGTCGGCGAGGTGGGCGTCGTCCCTGACCAGACGGGCCGAAAGGTGCGGCACGACGTGGTAGCCGTGCCGCGCCAGCCGCTCGGTGAGATCGAGGGTCTCCGCCAGGCCCTTGGCTGGCGACGCGGTCACCGTGACGGTCAGCTCCCTGGGCACCCAGTCGACCACCGCCTGCTCGACGCTGGCCGCGGGGAAGACCTCATACCGGGGCGAACGCAGCAGCGGCGCAGCGCGCGCCAGCCCGGAGCGAGTCAGCAGGCCGGAGCGGGTCAGCAGCCGGGACCGAGGGTGGCGTGATGCCGGCCGGCCGGCCGGCGCCTGCCCGCCGCCCGCGCGCCCGTCCTGGCCGGACCCGTCGCTCATCATGGTGCCGCCGCGCCGACGAGCAGCCCGAGCTCGCGCTCCAGCCCGCTGGTGCCCACATCGAGCACGGTGAGGGGCAGGCCGAACATCGCGGCGATTTCGGCCGCCGCGGCATCAAGCGCCGGATCCCGGTCCTGCGCCAGCCACACCAGCCGCCGGTAGTGGCCGAAATACTCGGGCCACAACTCCGGGTAGCGGTCCAGGCCCAGCTCGGCCAGCACAGACCGGCGGAAGCTGCGCACGAGGAAGTCGGTCAGCAGGTAGGTGCCGGGCTCCGCCTCGAACATGGCCCGCAGCCGCCCCGCCCCGCCCAGCACGTCATAGCAGTGTAGCCCCGGCAGGCGGTGGATGCCGAGGCGCTCGGATAGCTCGTCAAGCGCACCGTAGCTGCCGCAGTCCGCGTAGCCGAGCACCACCCGCAGCCCTCGTTCCTGCAAGCCGCGGGCCAGCTGCTCGGCCGCGGGGGCGATCTGGCCCGGATGGTTGTGCAGCAGCGAAGGCAGGCAGTGCAGCTCGATCGCCCAGCCGCGCCGGGCGGCGATCTCGCGGATGTGCCCGCCGAGCGCGCCGCAAGCGATCACGGCGACCGGTGCGCCGTCCGGCAGCGCCGTCTCAGGCCGGGAACTGCAGCTGCTCGACGAACCGGTCGTTGAAATCAGCGCGGTCGGAGAGCTCGACATATCTCACCTCCTCAAGCAGCGCCAGCGCGCCGGCCCGCTCCCGCATGCTCAGCAGCGCCATCTTGGCACCCTCGCCGGCCACGTTCCCCGCGCTCACCACGCGCGGCACCGGCAGCCGCGGGACCAGGCCGAGCCTGATCGCGCTGGCCGGGGACAGGTAGCTGCCGAATGAGCCGGCCAGCAATACCTGCTGGATGTCCCGCGCCTGCACGCCGGCCTCCTCCAGCAGGATGTTCCAGCCGGTGGCGATGGCCGCCTTGGCGAACTGCAGCTCGCGGACGTCCCGCTGGGACAGGTAGATGGAGTGCTCGACGTCGCCAGGCTCGCCGAGCCAGTGCAGCACGAAGACGCGTTCCGCGCCCAGCTGGGTCAGCCGCGGTGCGAGGCCAGGCGCGACAGCGGCCGCGTCCTGCTCGGGAATCAGCCGTCCTGACCGGTCGAGCAGCCCGAGCCTGACCAGCTCGGCGACCGCGTCCACCAGGCCGGAACCGCACAGCCCGGCCGGCGGCGCATCACCGATGACCTTGAGTTCCAGTCCGCCGGGGGTCATCGAGACCACCTCGATCGCCCCGTCGGCGGCGCGCATGCCGCACCGGATCGCCGCGCCCTCGAAGGCAGGCCCGGCCGGGGCGGCCGTGCCGAGCAGCCACTCGCGGTTGCCGAGCACGATCTCGCAGTTCGTGCCGATGTCGATGAACAGCCTGGTCCGCGCGTCCCGGTCCATCCCGGCGGCGAGCAGCCCGGCGGTGATATCGCCGCCGACGTAGGCGCCGAACGACGGGAAGATCACGGCCCTGGCCCGCGGGTGCACGCCGACGCCGATGTCGGCCGCCAGCACCTCGGGGAACAGCCGGGTGGACATGATGAACGGGGCGACGCCCAGCGGCTCAGGGTCGATGCCGAGCGCCAGGTGGGTCATCGTGGCGTTGCCGGCCATCGCCACCTCGAGCACGTCGGCCGGGTCCGCCCCGGCCTGCTCGCACACGTCGGCGGCCAGCTCATTCAGCGTCTGGTGCGCGAGCCCGGTGAGCCGGCCGAGCGCGGCGGGATCCATCATCACCGAGCTGATCCGGGTAATCACGTCCGCGCCGAACGGCTGCTGCTTGCTGAGCATGGACGCCACGGCCAGCGGCGTCCCGGTGGACAGGTCGAGCAGGGTTGCGACCACGGTCGTCGTGCCGAGGTCGAAAGCGATGCCGTATACCCGGCCGGTGGTGTCGCCCTCCTGCACATCGATCAGCACGTCGTCCACGATCACCGCGGTGACCTTGTAGTCGGCCGCGCGCAGCACCCGCCCGATCGACCGCAGCGCGTGCAGGTCCGCGCGCAGTTCCAGGTCATCGATGGCGGCCAGCACCCGCTCCAGATCGGTCAGCTGATCAGCGAGGGACGGCTCGGCCAGCTCCAGGTAGCGCTTCTGCGCGGCCGGCCGCAGGATGACCTGGCGGCCGACGCCGACTGTGGCCGCCTTCGGCCGGGTGACCAGCGGCGGCACGTGCACCCGCACATCGGTCGTGGTCAGCACCCGGCAGGCCAGCCGCCAGCCGTCGCGCAGCTCGTCGGGTCCGAACGCGCGAACGTCGAGCGGCGTTACCGCAGCGGCGCCCTCGACGATCCTGACCTTGCATTTCTTGCAGGTGCCGTGACCTCCGCAGGTCGAGTCGATGGCAATGCCGTTCCAGCTCGCCGCGTCGAAGAGCGTGACGCCGGGCGGCACTCGCACCCTGGTCCCGTTCGGCTCGAAGAAGAGGTCAACTCGCGCCGGGCCGGCCGCGACCGGTTCGCCGGCCACCATCGGTTCGCCGGCCACCATGGGGTCGCCGGCCACCATGGGGTCGCCGGCCACCGTGAGGTCGCCGGCCACCGTCGCATCGCTGATCTGTGTCACGTGGCCGCCGCTGCCTGCTGGGCACGGTGCGCGGCGATCCACGCTGCGCCCCATGAATCCCGGTTGAGCAGCAGGTCGGCGGCCTTGACCGAGCGAACGAGCTGCGGCGAGCGAGCGTCCATGATCGCGCTGGTCAGCCCCTCCCTGATCGCGATCGGCAGGAACGCGGCGCCGATCGACGCGCGGTCCGGCATCCCGAAGGACACGTTGGAGGCCCCGAGCGTCATGTTCACGCCGAACTCCGCACGCAGCAGTGCGATCGTCTCCAGCGTCCTGGCCACCAGCGAGGTGTCGGCGCCGATCGGCATCGCCAGCGGGTCGATGACGATGTCCTCGACCGGGATGCCGTATCTGCCGGTCGCCACGTCGATGATCTTGCGGGCCAGCTCAGCCCGGCGGGTCGGCTCCTCCGGGATCTCCTCCTCGTCGTTCGGCAGCGCGATGACGGCGGCGCCGTGCCGCTTGACCAGGGGGAGTATCGCGTCCAGCCGCTCGTCCTCGGCGGTTACCGAGTTCACGAGCGCCTTTCCCTCGTAGCAGGCCAGGCCAGCCTCGAGAACCTCGATGATCGAGGAATCCAGGCACAGCGGCAGGTCGGTGCGGGCCTGGATCAGGCCGACCGCGCGGGCCATCAGCTCGGTCTCGTCCGCCAGCGGGGCGCCCATGTTGACGTCGAGGACCATCGCGCCGCCTGCTACCTGCTGCGCCACGTCGATCTCGATCCGGGACATGTCGCCGCGGCGAAGCTGTTCCTGGAAGAGCTTGCGGCCGGTGGGGTTGATCCGTTCACCAATGATGCAGAACGGGTGATCGGGGCCGATGACCACTTCGCTGGCCCTGGACCGGAGCACGGTGTCCATCCGGACGCCTATGCCCGCGCCAGCGCACGGCGTTGCGACAGCAGCTCCTTGGCCCGGACCACGGCGGCCGACGCGTCGGCCGCGTAGCCGTCCGCGCCGACGACGTCGGCGTACTCCTGAGTGACCGGCGCGCCGCCGACCAACACGATCACCTGGTCGCGGATGCCCGCCTTCTGCAGCGCGTTGATGTTCGCCTTGAACATCGGCATCGTCGTGGTGAGGAACGCGGAGAACCCGACGATATCGGGCTGGTGCTCCCTGATCGCGTCGACGAACTTCTCCGGTGAGACCTGCACGCCCAGGTCGATGACCTGGAAGCCGGCGCCCTCGAACATGATGTTGACGAGGTTCTTGCCGATGTCGTGCACATCGCCCTTGACGGTGCCCATCACGATCGTGCCGATTGACTCGGCACCGGTCTCGGCCAGCAGCGGTCGCAGTACCGCCAGCGCCCCGGCCATCGCCTTGCCCGCGATCAGCATCTCGGGGACGAAGAAGTCGCCGCGCTCGAACCGGGCGCCGACCTCCTCCAGGGACGGGATCAGTGCGTCATACAGCAGCGTCTCCGGCCCAAGAGCCATCTCCAGGCCCTGGTTGGTGAGGCTGAGTACCTCGGGCGCGTTGCCGACGAGGGTGAAATCGTAGAGCTGCTTCAGGAGCTCGTCTTTGGTCACGCGGCACCTTCTCTCTGCGGCTGGCGGCTGGCCGGCAGGTGTCCGGCCTGCCCGTTTCTGGTCGGCTGGTATCCGAGGACGGCGGACAGGGCGTTGGCCTGCGCCACGCAAATCGCGGCGACCTCGGGGATGCGGGTGCGGGTCAGCCGGCTGGCTGGCCCGGACACCGACAGCGCGGCCACGACCGCGCCGGCGCTGGAGCGCACCGGCGCGGCCACCGCGATGAGGCCGGGCTCGAGCTCTTCGTCGGTGACGGCGTAGCCGCGGCGCCGGACTACGGCGAGGTCGGCCTGCAGCGCTGCCCGGCTGGTGATGGTCCTGGCCGTGCGGTGCTCCAGCCGGCCGGACGGCAGCTCCCCGGCTCCGTAGGCCAGCAGCACCTTGCCGAGTGCCGCGCAGTGCAGCGGCACCGACAGCCCGACCCAGTTGGTGCCGCCGATCAGGTAGGTGCTGTCCACCTGGGCGATCTGCTCGACCATGCCGTTGCTGGCCACGCCGAGGTTGACGGTCTCGCCGGTCGCGTCGCCGAGCCGGTTGAGGAACGGCCGGGCCATGCCGACCAGCCCCGCCTCGGCGCCGCCGCGCCAGGCGTACCTGACGAACATCTCGCCGGGCCGGAACCTGCCGCGGCTGTCCCGCCGGACCAGGCCGCCCCGCTCCAGCGCCATCAGCAGCCGGGACGTGGTGCTCTTGGCCAGGCCAGTGGCCGCGGTCAGCTCGGTGAACGTGACCGGGTCAGGGCAGTGCACGACCTCCTTGAGCAGCTGCGCTGCTCGGTCGACGGCCTGCGTTCCGGTAGGGCTGGTCACCGCCGCCTCGTTCCCCTTGAGTGCTTCGCTGTGTCCCCGCGGAGTTCCATCTTACGGAACCTTGTTCTACTATATGATCCTAGATTCGAGCCATCCGACGGTCAAGCGAGCGCCGTTGGCTGGGCAAGCACCGTTCCGCGTGAAGCTGAGGTGGCGATGTTCCTCAACCGCATGCCCAGGTACGAGATCCTGTCCGCCGATGCCGTCGGCGTCCTTGACCAGGGCTGGCGGCGGATCGTGTCCGAGATCGGCGTGCAGTTCGCCAAGCCCGAGGCGTTGGAGCTGTTCCGCAAGGCCGGGCAGCCGGTCGACGGCGATGTCGTCAAGCTGGATCCGGAATTCGTGCTCGAGCAGGTGGCGAAGGCCCCGCGGGAGTTCGACGTGCAGGCCAGGAACCCGGCGAACAGCGTGCACATCGGCGGAGACCAGATGGTGTTCAGCTGCGTCTACGGGTCGCCGTTCGTGCGCGAGGGCGACGTGCGCAGGGAGGCGGCGATGTCGGACTTCCGGCGGCTGACCATGCTCGCCCAGTCATTCCCCGAGCTCGACTCGGCCGGCGGGGTGATCTGCGAGCCGAACGACACTCCGCTGGACTCCCGGCACCTCGACATGATCTACGCGCTGCAGACCCTGACCGACAAGATCTACATGGGCAACGTGGTCTCCGGCCCGAACGCCGCCGACACCATCGCGATGACCGAGATCCTGTTCGGCAGCAGGGCGGCGATCGAGCAGACGCCGGCCACGATCTCGCTGATCAATTGCAACTCCCCGCTCCGCTGGGACGACCGGATGCTGGACGCCCAATTCGAGTACTGCGCCGCGAATCAGCCAGTGGTGCTCACCCCGTTCCTGCTGATGGGCGCTATGTCACCGGTGACAATCCCGGCGGCGCTGGTCCAGCAGCTGGCCGAGGCGCTGTCAGGCATCGCGCTGGCTCAGCTGATCCGGCCGGGCTGCCCGGTCATCTTCGGCTCGTTCCTTTCCAACATCGACATGCAGTCAGGGTCGCCGAGCTTCGGCACCCCGGAATCCGGCATCGGGCTGCTGTGCACGGGCCAGCTGGCCCGGCATTTCGGCTTGCCGTTCCGAACCGGCGGCGGCCTGAACTCCAGCCAGACCGCAGACGCTCAGGCGGCGTACGAGGCGCTCATGACGCTGCTGCCGACCTTCCTGGCAGGCACCAATTTCGTCATGCACGCCGCCGGGTGGCTGGAGGGCGGCCTGGTGAGCTGCTACGAGAAATTCATCATCGACGTCGAGCTGCTGCGGATGCTGCGGGTGGAGTTCACGCCGCTGGAGATCGACGAGGCCTCGCTGGCGTTCGGCGCGCACGAGGAAGTCGGGCATGGCGGGCACTTTCTTGGCGCCGCGCACACGATGGAGCGGTTCAGGGAGTGCTTCTACCGGCCGCTGCTATCGTCCACCTCGAACTACGAGCGCTGGCTGCGGCTGGGCGGCAAGGATGCGACGGCCCGGGCCAGTGAGATCTACGCCAAGACGCTGGATGAGTACCAGCAGCCGCCGCTCGATGACGGGATCAGGGCCGAGCTTGCGGAGTTCGTGACCCGCCGCCGCGCCGAGCTCGGCGACTAGCATGCCGGCACCGCCCGCCTCGGCCTGGCGACCGAGCGCGCGCTCGCGGTTTCGGCGGCGCAGGCTGCGGGTGACCTGAGCCGGGTCAGGAGGCGATGGCCAGGCTGGGCAAGGCGCCGGGACCCGCGGCTATGGCGGCCGGTGCTCAGCCGCGCCTGATCGCTTGCAGCGTGTAGCTGTGCGCGAGCCGCCAGGGCCGGTCCGCCAGCCGCCACTCGCCGCCCTCGATCTGCTCCATCTGGCCGGGCAGGGCCTCCCAGGGCACGCTGTCATGCTCGGCCAGGCCGGTCAGGTTCATTCCGGCATCCAGCAGGGCCGTGACGATCTCGCCGAGGCCGTGGTTCCACTCGTACGTCCGGTTATGCGTGAAGACGGCGTCGGTCCGCACGTAGGTGCCGCCCTCGTCCCAGACCAGCGGCTCCGCCCGCTCGAAGTAGGGGAAGTCGACCACGATCAGGTCGTCTTCCCGGCCTTCGGCCAGCGACCACAGCATCGGGTGCCCTTCGCGGATGAACAGCCGTCCGCCGGGCCGCAGCAGATCAGCCACCACGCCGGCCCAGCGGCGGACGCTGGGCAGCCAGCACAGCGCGCCGATGCCGGTGAACACCAGGTCGAACGCGGCGGCGCCGAGCACGCTGGCCGCGTCGTATACGTCGGCCTCGACGAACGTGGCGTCGTCGCCGGTCCGCCCGGCCAGGCTGCTCGCCTGCGCCACCGCGGCGGGCGAGAAATCCAGCCCGGTCATCGAGGCGCCGAGCCGGGCCAGCGAGATCGTGTCGGTGCCGATATGGCACTGCAGGTGCACCCCGCGCAGCCCGGCGATGTCACCGAGCAGCGGCCGGTCGAACCTTACGACGTGGCTGATGAAACCAGGGTCGGCGACGAACCGCTCGACCTCGTAATCCGGCGAAGCGGCATGTGCGGGGGCGCGCTCGTCCCAGCTTGCCTTGTTCAGCGTCCGGTAGTCCTCCATGGGCACCACCGTCGCACACTGCCCGCCCGGCGGCTCCCGGCACCGGAGTTACGCAGCCGTCCAGCCACTCACCCGCCATGACCAGGAAGGCACCGGGGCGGCCTGAACGGGGCGTCATTGGGCCAGTGAATTCGATAGGAACCTGTCAGCGAACCCGGTCCGCAAGTACCTTGAGCAGGAGAGCGCCGCGGCGGGCGGCGCGTTCCTTGAATGTGAAGGGCGCAGCCATGCAGGCCGAGGTCAAGGGCACGACGATGCCCATTCTTGAGGTGTCGCTCGACCGGGGCGAGCAGGTGATTTCCACGCACGGCGAGCTGGCGTGGATGACGCAGAGCATCCAGATGTCGCAAACCACGAACACCGGCGGCCAGGGCGGCTTCATGCAGGGCCTCAAGCGCGTCGTGGGCGGCGGCGGGCTTTTCCTGACCCGCTACGAGGGGCCCGGTGCGATCACGTTCGCGGCCAAGATCCCCGGCCACATCATGCCCGTGGACATCGCACCCGGCCAGGCTTACTTCGTGCACCGGCACGGCTGGCTCTGCGGCACGCCGGGCATCACGCCGAGCGTCGGCCTGCAGCAGAGCTTCCGCGGCGGTCTGTACGGCGGAGACGGCTTCGTCCTGCAGAAGCTGGAAGGCCAGGGCCGGGCGTGGATCGAGCTTTCCGGCGAACTCACGACCTACGACCTGCCACCAGGCCAGACGCTGCTCGTCCACCCCGGCCACGTCGGCATGTTCCAGGGCAGCGTGCAGTTCCAGATCACCCGCATGCGGGGAATCGCCAACGCGCTCTTCGGTGCTGACGGCTTCCACCTCGTCGCGCTGACCGGACCGGGCCGGATCTGGCTCCAGTCGATGCCGATAGCCGTGCTGGCGCATTCCCTGTCGGCCTACCTGGGCGGCGGCGAGACCACGGCCAAGGCCGCGGGCGCCGGCGCGGTCGGCGGGATCATCGGCGACATGTTCCGCGGCTGACGCCCCCCTGACGCGCTCCACCCTCTTGATCACCAACGCCTCAATCACCTACGATCAGGACCAATCCGGCTGCCACTCATTTGCCGGGCTGGTGCCACGTCGAAGGGATGGGACAACTGATAGGGCACCAACTGGATAGGGGGGTCGTGATCGCCGAGTCCGGGCAGCCGGGAATGGCTGTCCGAACCTACGCTGAGGAGCGCGAATGCGACGACTGCTTGTTGTGCCGCTGACTGTGATGGCGGCAGTTTCCCTCGCCATCCCCGCAACGTCGGCCTTAGCCGGCGCGGGCCAGCACGCCGCCATCACCATCACGTCAAACGCAGACTTCTCCACGTGCGGCTGCGTCACCAGCGGAAACGGAACCGCCGCCAATCCTTACGTGATCGGGCCGTGGAGCATCAACGCCCCGAGCGGCGGGACCAGCGGATGGTCGGTGAAGATCGACAACTCACGCGGCAAGGTCACCGCGTCCTTCAACATCTTCGGGATCTCCTCCGCCTACAACGACACCAGCACGACGGACCCCACGATCTGGCTGGTAGGCGTCAACACGCCCACCACGATCTCTGGCAACAACGCTGACCCTACCGGGGGCAACGACCTCGGGATCGGAATCAGGCTTGACAGCTCCTCCAATATCTCCATCGACGGCGTCGACTACAACAAGGGCAACGGGACCGGGGTCTACCTCAACGGGTCCTCGAACGTCTCGATCAACAACAGCAAGCTCAAGGCCACCTGCGTCCTGTGCTCGCCGCACACCGGTGACGGTATCTACGCGGTCAACTCGTCGAATCTCCAGATCGGCACCGGTGCCGACTGCCCGAACTCCACGCCGTGCGTCGATCTCACCTACGACGATGGATTCGGCATCTGGCTGGTGAACACGCATGACGTGGTCATCAACCAGGCCTCGGCCGATGCGAACGACACCGGTGGCTACGTGCTCGACGGATCTAACACCTACAACGTCACGGTTGAGAACAGCACCGCACAGGGGGATGGCAACATCTGCATCACCTCCAACGGCCAGAAGGTGAACACCGGCTATTTCACCGATCTCCAAGGCGGGCTGCATATCATCAACGGTGCGCACAACAACACGATCACCAACGATTCCTTCACGGCGGACACGGGTTTCGGCATCGGCAGCGGCGGGAACGGCTTCTACTCCGACGCCTGCACGGGCGTGACCCAGCCCTTCAGCCCCGTCGAGCAGGTGATGGGGGTCGGCAACACCTTCTCGAATATCTGCTACACGAGCACGGACATCGCCGGCCTGCCCCCGTCGACCTGCAAGTCCTAAGACGTGTGCCGTGCCTGGGGCGGCCTCCGTCCCAGGCACGGCCATGACGGGCTGCCCGGACCAGGCCGGGCTGCCTGCGCTGCAGCCTGCCCTGGCGGCGGAAGCCGTCGGCGGCCAGGTTGTACAGCGTGCGGCGCAGGTACGCCTCGGGGTCGCCGCCGAGCGTGCGCCAGTGCCGCAGCAGCCGCTCCAGCGCGGCCTGCAGCAGGTCCTGGCCGGCCTCGCGGCTGCCAGTGAGCAGGACCGCCGTGCGCATCAGCCGGTCGCCGCGGTCGGCCAGGAAGCGCTCAAGCTCCCCGACCGCCCGGTCATTCGCCATAGGCCATTCCCCTCTTCACCCACCAAGCACGAACAAGCCGGCCGGCGTGTTCCCTGGCCGGCGGACCGGATCTGGCGCGCTACGCGGCCACTGGTTGCGGCAGGACGCGCTGCAGCACGCTGGCGTCGCCGCTGATCTCCAGGCCGTGATCGGTCACTTCGGCGGTGGTGAGCTGGCCGGAGAACAGGGCGAGGATGAGCTGCGGTTCGCCCCGCAGGACGAGGTCCGGCGCTGCGGCCGTGCCGAGCCGCATGCGAGCTGAGCCGCCAGATACCTCGACGACCACAGGACTGCTGGCGGTACGAAGCTCGATCGACACCGGCGGCCCGCCGGGATCGCGGTCGCGCAGGAAGAACGAGACCGGGAACGCGAACCAGTGGCCGCGGAACTCGTCGCCCTCAGCCGGCTCGATCATGTACCTGACGCCCCACCGGCCGATCGCGTCGAGGACCGATTCCAGCTCCGCGCCTGCCTCGGTCAGGTGGAACAGCGTCGTGGCGACGGGAGGCGGGGCGTCTTCCCGCCGGATCAGGCCCGTCGCTTCGAGCTCACGAATCCGGTCCGAGAGCAGGTTGGTCGCGATTCCCGGCAGCCCGTTCTTCAGGTCGGTGTACCGGCACGCGCCGCGAATAAGGAGCTCCCGGATGATCAGGAACGTCCACCTGTCGCCTACGACGTCCAGCGCCTTGGCGATCGAGCAGTACTCACCGTAACTACGCACAACCCCAGCCTAGCGGACATTTGGTTGACCTTCAAGTCTATGAACTTGACTTTTTCAACTTCAAGTTACAGTATTTCAACCATGCGATCCAAGCCCGTGATCCTCGCC
>DATGVY010000418.1:0-3456 GCA_035299845.1 Streptosporangiaceae bacterium | reverse complement strand
GTACCCGCAGGCGCAGGTTCATCGCGTCGAGCGGCTCCGCGCCGATGGCCTCAATGCGCTCGCAGGCTCGGTTCCGCGCCCAGTTGCGGGTCACTCAGTGAGCGTACGCGCCAGCTGGCGGCGGCCGGCTCGGGTCCTTAGCAGGGCCGGTGACCCCAGGAATCTGGGATATCGCACTGCTGGTGCGGCGACCTAGCGTGAGTTCGTCAGCAAGCACCGCGGCCGGTGGCTGCAAACGGGAAAGGAACGCCATGACCACGCTCCGGATCGAGCATGCGATCCACGACTATGACCAATGGAAGGCAGCCTTCGACAGCTTCGCGGCGGCGCGCGCGAAGCGGGGTGTCCGCAGCTTCGCCATCCGCCTGCCCGCTGAGGACGAGAAATACCTGATGCTCGACCTGGAATTCGACACGGCCGACCGGGCGGAGGCGTTTGCGGCGTTCCTAGAACAGCATGTCTGGTCATCGCCGGCATCGGCGCCCGCGCTGGCTGGCGTGCCGCGGACCCGGATTCTCGATCTGGTCGGCACTGGGGAGCTCGATCTGGTCGGCACTGGGGAGCATTGACACGCTCACCGGGCCCTGGCGATCAGCCAGTCATAGGCGTGCCCGAAGTGGCTGGCCTCGATGGTGGCATGGTCGTCAGCCGCGGGGAAGTGCGCCTCGGCGCCGGGGATCCGGTCGGCGAGCCAGCGGCCGTGGGCCGGCCGCACCGCGGTGTCGCGCGCTCCGTGCCAGAGCTGCACCGGCACCCGGATGGCGCCGATATCAACCCCCCAAGGCTGCAGGAACGCTGTCCAGTCGTCCCACCAGCCCTGATCCCCGTGCCGCATGCCGTCATGCCAGCACAGTGCCAGGTGCTCGGCCAGTTCGCGGCCGTGCGCGGCATTGGTCTCCGCCTTGTCGCCCCACTTCTCCAGCCATCCCGCCGGGGTCGACATCCGCTCGAACTGCCTGGCCGCGTCGGCGCGGAAGTTCGCCCGTGCCTGCGCCCGGTCGTCGAAAAACAGCCGCACCTCGTCGCGGCCGCCCTCGCTCAGGCCGTCGAGAAAATCCAGGCCAGGCTCACCGTAGGGCCCCAGCGACGCGAACAGGCACGCGGCGAAGACCAGGCCGGGCAGCGTTGCCGCGCAGGCCAGGGCAGCCGGGCCGCCGCCGGAAACGCCCCATACCGCCAGCCTGGCGATTCCCAGTGCCTTGGCGATCGCACGGGCGTCGTCGGCGCTGTCGGCGATCCGCCGGCCTGGCTGCGCGGTCGATCCGCCGTAACCGGGCGGGTCCACGCCGATCAGCCGCAGGCCTTTCTCGCTGGCCAGGCGCAGCATGCCGGGGGACAAGTGCCGGGAGCCCGGGCTCCCGTTGTACACCAGGACGGGCAGCCCGCCTGGCGGTCCGGCGTCCTGGACGAGGAGCTGCCCAGTCCGTGCTGGGACCGGGATGTCACCGACACGGGGCACAGCGCGATGCTAGCCGCCGGTCGTGCAGGCCGGATGCTCGTTCACGCGCGGCGGCGGGACCGGCCTCTTTCCAGCCCTGTCACGCGCAGCAGGAGCAGCAGCACGATCGCGCCGATGACTGAGCCGATGATGCCGGTCGCGTGGACCCGGTGCACCGCCAGCCGGTGGAACTGGAACAGGTTCTCGATGAACCCGCCGAGGAAGGAGCCCACGATGCCGAGGAGGATGGTGCCCAGGATGCCGATGTCGTCACGGCCGGGGACGAGCAGCCGCGCGATGGCGCCGGCGATGAGTCCGATAATGATCAGAACAACGATGAATGTCGCCATGGCGGGTAATTACCGTGCTTGTCGCCGAACATGCGTCGAGGCCGGCGACAGTTCGGTGCCCTGGCTGGTCCGGCGCCGGGCGGCGGCTGGCGGCGTCTGGCGTGGCGGGCGGGCCGTTTGGCGCTGCTCCGGTCCGGTACGCTAGCCTTAGTCCGCGCTGCGGCGCTGACTGCTCGCGCGTCACCTGGCCCCGTCGTCTAGCGGCCCAGGACGCCGCCCTCTCAAGGCGGTGGCGCCGGTTCAAATCCGGTCGGGGCTACTCATGAAGCACCAGGTCAAGGGCCTGATCATCGTCTTCGGTGATCCGGCCCTTGATCATTTGTCACTGGTTTGTCATTGAGTTCTGCCGTTACCTGGCGGTAGAGGGCGCTACTTGGATGAGGGTCGTCGGCACGCCGATGGAGCGGGGACCCGGACTGGCGTGAACGCGCCCGTGGTTAGTTAGTCGCGGCGCATGGTGCGGGTGACGCATGCGATGACGGCGGTGGCGAGTATCCACCCGGCGGCGATCAGGGCGTCGGCCAGCTATTGGGCCGGGCCGGCGGATGGGTAGGCGTTGCGGAGCCCGAATGCGCCGATGGGGATGAGCAGGCCGAGGTGTAGGTGAAGGCTTTGAATGGCGGCACTGGCCCGCCGGGCAGGGCATGCGGACGGTCGATGGCGTAGACAATGCGCCGGCCGTGAGCAGCACGGCCAGCCAGATCGCCGCGGGCCAGGGCCGGTACCCGTAGCCGACAGTCGCGTCGAGCAGCCTGCCGGCGGCCTGGCCCGGGGCGCTGAGCGCGGTCCGCCGTTGCCGTTGCTTGGCAAGCAGCACACGGCGGACGTCGTCGTCGTGTCCGGCGTGCCGGTAGCAGTTGGCTAGCTGCTCGTAGGGCTGCGGCTGGTACCCGAGGGGGCCGCGTCTGATCCAGTCGATCGGCTCGGTGACGGGGACCCGGCCGGTGGGGTGCCAGATCGCCTCACTGAACCCGCTGAGCCATATATCCGGGGCCACGCTGCCGGGACGAGCATTGAGTTCTGCCGTGATGATGCCTGTGATGGCACTGTCGTGCTGACCGCCTGACTGAAGGTGCCGCCTGCTGCGGGATGATGCCGGACAGGGACGCCGGGAGCCGGGCTGTGTTGAACGCTGCCGGCTGGTCTCATAACCCAGAGGTCGCGGGTTCAAATCCCGCCCCCGCTACTAGGAAATAGCAGGTCAGAGGCCCGATCGCCGGACACTGTGGTTGGGCCTTGATCTTTGTGGCAGCGCAATGGCAGCAGGATCTGGCCACATTTGGCCGGGCAGGAACACAAGGAACTGGCAGAGAACGACAGCGAATGCGGGCGACAGGCATGCGGCCCGGGTATCGCGGCGGGGCGTACCGCACCGGGCAGCGGCCGTACCTCCGATGCTCGCTACGCCGTGTCAGTGCCAGCGCGTACTCTTTCCCAGTCGACCGCCGGCTCGATTATCACGGCGGGCCGAAGTCAATGGAGACCACCTATGGATCTTGAAGCCTTCCGTGTCCAGAACTACAAGCGGATTGAGGACACCGGCTGGGTCACCTGCCGTGACCTGACGGTGCTCGTCGGCAAGAACGAGGCCGGCAAGTCGGCTGTGCTGCGGGGCTTGTCCAAGATCAAGCCTTCGGACGGCGAGGAGTATGACGGGCTGCGCGAGTT
>DATGVY010000417.1:0-1527 GCA_035299845.1 Streptosporangiaceae bacterium | reverse complement strand
GACGCTCGACGGGCAGGCGCAGACCATGCAGGCGCTGCTGCGGGCCTTCCCGCCGGGCGAGGACCACCCCGAGCTGGCCCTGGTGCGCGCAACCGTTGACCTTGCCCAGGGACGCCTGGACGAGACGGCCGCCCACCTGGCGGTCGCCGAGACGTACGCCGAGACGGCGCCGCCGGATCGCCGGCGCCGCCTTGGGATGGCGGTCGCGTCGCTGCAGCTGGCGCTGGCCAGGCGGCGCGGTCACCTGGCCGGCGTCATCGAGCAGGCCAGGTTCCTCGCCTCCCCGGTCACCGCGCAGTCCGGCGAGGACATCGCGCTCGGCAGCGACCTGCGCGCGGTGGCGCTAATGAATCTGGGGACCGCCGAGGCGTGGTCGCTGGAGCCGCCAGACGCACCGGACGCCGAACGTCACCTCCGGGAGGGCGCCGTCCTGGCCCGGGAGATCGGCCGGCCCTACCTGGAGGTCGCCTGCCTGGCGCAGCTCGGGTTCGCATCGCTGGTCCTCCACTCGTTCGCCACGACCAAGCGGCGCTGCCGCGAGGCGATCGCCCTCGCCGAGCGGCACGGCTGGGGCGCGGAACCGGTGATCGCACCCGCGCTGATAATGCTCGCCGGCACGATGATCTGGACGGGTGAGTTCGACGAGGGCGAGCGATGGCTGCAACGAACCAGACAGGCCCTGCAAACAGACACCGGGCCGGACATCACGCTCCTGCTGCACCAGACGGCTGGGCTACTGCACGCTGGCCGCGGCCGCCATCATGAAGCGGTCGAGGAGTTCGGCGCGGCCGAATACCTGGGATCGCAGCTGGCGGACTCGCAGGCGCTGGCGACCCGGACCACCCGCTGGCTGCTGGCCACCCAGGCCCGTCTCGGGATGACCGGCGAAGCCCGCGCCGCCCTCGCGGCGCTCGATGACGAGCGGGCCAGCTCCGGCGAGATCCGTAATGCCCGCGCGGTGATCTGCCTCGCGGAAGGCGATCCGGCCGCGGCTCTAGCCGCGGTGGCCGATGTTCTGGATGGCACGGCACCGGTCATCGGTTACGCCACGGTCGTTGAGACTCAGCTGCTGGCCGGGCTCGCCCACCGCCAGCTCGGTGACCAGCGCGCGGCCAGCCAGGCGGCGGAACGGGCGCTGGCCCTGGCCGAATCTGACCGGCTGGTCCTGCCGTTCGCGATGACCGGCTCGGCCGGGCTGCTGGAGGCGCTGCCCCGGCACCAGACCGCGCACGGCGCGCTGCTCGCCGACATCCTCGACGTCCTGCACGGCTCATCCGAGGGTGACGAGCAGAACTCAGAGTGTCTGTCACGCAAACTGGGGAGCGAACGGAAAGGAGGCATGGTCAACCTAGACCGAGCTCGCTGGAACCTGGTGCCTAGCGGCGCGCCATGAGCAATACCGGTGCACATCCGCGCGCGAAACCTGAGCTGAGCGCCAAAACCCTTATTCTGGGCGCGGCCATTCCTCGCGTCTTCCACGCAAGCATCCATTCCAGCAGTCTGCGCGGCCGTGCTCAGAAATTGAGT
>DATGVY010000416.1:0-2892 GCA_035299845.1 Streptosporangiaceae bacterium | reverse complement strand
GGGCCCGCGGCCGCGAGCAGCGCCGGTCGCGGCCGCCGTCGGACGCGGTTGCCATCGGTCGCGATCGCCGTCAGTCGTGATCGCCGTCAGTCGTGATCGCCATCGGTCGTGATCGCCATCGGTCGTGATCGCCATCGGTCGTGATCGCCGTCAGTCGTGATCGCCGTCGGCCGTGATCGCCGTCAGTCGTGATCGCCATC
Source organism: Streptosporangiaceae bacterium (assembly GCA_035299845.1). GTDB lineage: Bacteria > Actinomycetota > Actinomycetes > Streptosporangiales > Streptosporangiaceae > Palsa-506. The sequence goes on along the minus strand of DATGVY010000416.1, from coordinate 2,692 downwards.
GGCCGTGATCGCCGTCGGCCGCGGTCGCCGTCAGTCGCGCGAGCTGCCCGCCATGGCACTGCCCGCCATGGCCCGGCTGGCCCGCAGGCCGGTCATCCGGCTCGCCAGGCCGGCCTGCGGGGCCGCATGCCGCGGGATCACCCGGCGTACCTCAGCTCGTGGCCGGCCGGTCCTGGTCCAACGGGGCGGGCTCCGGTGCGCGCCTGCAGCGGCCGCGGCGCGCTCCCGCCGGGCGAACAAGGCCCGGCCCGGCCTGCGCGAGCTGGTGACCACGAGGAAGCACGCACTGGACATCAGCGCCCCGATGGCAAAGCCGTCCAGCCCGTCGGCCCTGACGGCGGTGGGCACGCCGATGGCGAGGCCGGCGGCCCGCACGGCCTTGTTCGCTGCCCAGAGGGCCAGGGTGTTCATGATCTGCTCCTCGTCGTTTAACGTGATGCCTTAACATTTTGTACGCATTGTCACCACGTCAGTGCTCTGCGTACTGGCCCATGGGCGCCGCGGTCCGCGCGGCGCCATTCGGGATGGCGTCGCCCGGAGCCGCATGCGGGAATGGCTGGTGCGGTGTCCACATACCTGCGCCGGGTTGTCCACCTACGCTGACCTGGGCGAAGCGCTTCTACCGACCCGGTGAACCTTTTGGTCACCGCACTAGCGGTTCATGCGGGCCCTGAGGCCGGCGCCGGACAGCGCCGGCCAGCCGTTACGGAGGCACGCTTCGCACACTGCGTAATAATATCACTACTCAGTGTGCGCAGGTGGCATTATGCCGAACTGTCCGCGCTTGGTTCCCACGGCGTTGCCTGCGCGACCGTTGGCGATCCCTGACCTAGGGCGCAGCGCTAGCAGTGATCGAGGAACCGGTCCAGGACGCGGACGCCGAAGCGCAGTGCGTCGACCGGGACCCGCTCGTCGACGCCGTGGAACATGCCGGAAAAGTCAAGCTCAGCCGGGAGTCGCAGCGGGGTGAAGCCGAAGCACCTGATGCCCAGCCGGCTGAAGGACTTCGCGTCGGTGCCGCCGGACAGGCAGTACGGCACGATCAGGGCCGCGCTGTCCTCGGCCAGCAGCGCCGCCGTCATGGCCGCGGACAGATCGCCGTCGAACGTCGTCTCGAGTGCGACGTCGTGATGGATGAACTCGCGCCGGACGCCGGTGCCGAGCAGCCCGTCCACCTCGGCGAAGAACTCGTCCTCGTGACCGGGCAGGAACCGGCCGTCCAGGTCAGCGGACGCCTTCTGGGGCACGACGTTGACCTTGTAGCCCGCGTTCAGCGCCGTCGGGTTGACGGTATTGGTCAGCGTCGCGCCGACCATCCGGGTGATCGGGCCTAGCTTGGCGAGCACTTCGCCGGCCGCGCCCGGGGTGAAATCGATTCCTAGTGCGGCGGCGGCTTCCGCGAGGAACGCGGTCACGGACGGGGTCAGCCGGACCGGCCATTCGTGCCGGCCGATCCTGGCCACGGTCTCGGCCAGTTCGGTGACCGCGTTGTCGGGCTGCAGCATCGACCCGTGGCCGGCCGTGCCGCGGGCGGTGATGCGCATCCATGCCATGCCCTTCTCCGCGGTCTGGATCGGGTAGACGCGGCGCCCGCCGATGGTGGCGCTGAAGCCGCCGACCTCGCCGATGGCCTCGGTAACGCCCTCGAACAGGTCCGGGTGGTTGTCCACCAGCCAGCGTGCGCCGTACGTGCCGCCAGCTTCCTCATCGGCGAGGAACGCCAGCACCACGTCACGCGGCGGCCGGCGGCCCTCCCGGAGCCGCTGGCGGATGACCGCGAGGATCATGGCGTCCATGTCCTTCATGTCCACGGCGCCGCGGCCCCAGATGCGGTCGTCGCGCAGTTCGCCGGAAAACGGGTGCACACGCCAGTCGCCGGCGTCGGCCGGGACCACGTCGAGGTGACCGTGGATGAGCAGCGCTGGCCTGGCCGGATCCGTCCCGCTGATCCTGGCCACCACGCTGGCGCGGCCGGGATGGGATTCCAGCACGATGGGTTCCAGGCCGACCTCGGCGAGCAGAGCGGCGACGTGTTCTGCCGCGGTGCGCTCGCCCGGACCGGAATGGTCGCCGGGGTTCGTGGTGTCGATCCTGATCAGTTCGCTGCACAGGGCAGCGACCTCATCCTGCGCTGTCGCCTCGCCGGAGGCCGGGAACGTGGTCACCCGGCCATCGTCCCATCCGGAGCCGGCGACCGCGCCCGGGAGCCGGCGGCGCCGGGAGGCCGGCCGCGGCATGCCGGATGGGCTGGCTGTCACCTGTTCGCCTTCGCCCGGACCGGCCAGATTTGCTATCGTGATGCGGCCGGTCAGGCTTCAGCGGTTCGGCCGTGGGTCGGCTACGTCCGGGTGGCGGAATAGGCAGACGCGCTAGCTTGAGGTGCTAGTGCCCCAAAAGGGCATGGGGGTTCAAGTCCCCCCTCGGACACTACCCATTCCCCCCACGTTCGCGTGGGTCTAGGTTTGCCTGGGCGTGTACGAGGTTTTTGCCGGGCTGGTAGGTGAGCCGCAGTTCAAGCTGGTTGTAGATGCGGGCTTTGCCTGCGGGGTCGGCGCTCTGGATGAGGTCCCGGATGTCGCCGAGTGCCTGGACGATCCGCTGGATGGTGTCTTCGGTCAGTGGCTGGCCGTTGGCGGCTGGGCGGGCGGCGGCGCGGGCTAGCGCGGCGGCGCGGTCGGCGGTGACGGTCCTT
>DATGVY010000415.1:0-8747 GCA_035299845.1 Streptosporangiaceae bacterium | reverse complement strand
ATCCGCCCCACGGGCGATCGTTACCCTTCCGCACGTTCCTGACGCTGCTACTTACTGAGCCAGACGTTCTCCATGTGGTAGTTGCCGAGCGGCGTGACCAAGAACCCGTGCACGTTGGACGTAGTGGCGTAGGGGTAGGGCGAGTAGTAGAGGAAGCCCATGAACGCGTCGCTGGCCGCGTGGTCCTGGATGTAGTTGTACAGCGACTGCCGCGAAGAGGTGGACAGGGTCCGCTCGGCCAGGTGCGCGTCCTTGACGACCTGCGGGTTGTCGTAGGCGGTGAAGAACGACCTGGCGCCCGACTTGGGGTCGACGGAGAAGGTGACCAGCTCGTCCGGATCGGGAATGTCCATGGTCCAGTAGGTGAGGGTCATGTCGTACTTGAGGTTCTGCTCGTCGGTGAAGGCCGTGTTCGGGTCGAGCTGCTGGATCTTGAGCGTGATGCCGAGCGGCTTGAGCTCGGACTGCAGGATCGTGGCGATGGTCACGTCATCGGACGTGCCCGAAGGGATCAGGATCGTCGTGGTGAACCCGTGCGGCACGCTGGACTTGGCCATCTCCTGCTTCGCGGCGGCCAGGTTGTACTGGAGTCCCTTGGTGGCCTGCTGGTAGTACGGAACCTGCGGCGGCATGAATGAGTTCGCCGGCTTGCCGTTGCCGAACAGCACGGCCTTGACCAGCGCGGCCCGGTTGATCGCCAGCGAGATGGCCCGGCGCACGTGCGCGTCCTGGAAAGGCTTGCGCAGCTCGTTGAACGCCAGGTAGTCGGTCCGCGTGGAGCTGAACAGGTTCATCGTGATGCCCTGGGTCGACTTCAGGCTCGCGACGGTCGACCAGGCCGGGAACTCGTCGATCTGCGCCTGGCCGCCCTTGAGCTGCAGCTCCCTGGTGTTGTCGCTGGGGACGTCGGTCCGGGTGACGCTGTTCAGGTAGGGCTTGCCCTTTTGCCAGTAGAACGGGTTCCTGACCAGCTGGAGCGCCGAGCCCTTGTGCCAGTACCCCCACTTGAATGGGCCGGTGCCGATGGGGTGGGTGTAGAACTGCGCCTCGGTCTCGCCGCCGTAGTTGTTCGGCACGATCCCGTTGGCGAACAGCGACAGGTCGGCGAGCAGCGGCGCCCAGGGGTACTTGAGGTTGATCACGACCGTCTCGGGCGAGGGGTCCTGCACCGACTTGATGGCCGTGTCGAGGTAGGCCCAGCCCTTGGTGGCCTTGCGGTTCTGGTCGATGGAGAACTTGACGTCCGCCGAGGTCATCGGCTTGCCGTTGGAGAACTTCACGCCGGGCCGGAGGGTGAACGTGTACGTCTTCTTGTCCGGCGAGACCGTGTAGCCGGTGGCGAGCCACGGGATCACGCCCTTGCCGTTGTCCGACACCGTGTAGAGCGGCTGGAAGATCTGCTCGAAGATCCAGATCGACTCGTTATCGAACACGGTGGTGGCGTTCATCGACTGCGAGTCCGCGGTGCGGGCGATGACGAGGTTGCCGCCGTGCACGGGCTTGCCGCTGCTCGCGCCGTTGCCGCCGGTCGACGATCCGCCCGACCCGCCCGACGATCCGCAGGCGGCCACCAGGACCATGGCGCCGACTGCGGTCAGCGCTTTCAGCGCGTGAGTCCGATATATCATGGAAGCTCCCTTTTGTGGGTCAATCGACCGGGGGGCATGGCCGGGAGGACAGGTCAGAGCAAACCTTTGTCCCCGTCAATGTCGCCCCAGCGCGGCGTTTTGTAAATAGCGGGCGCTGGGTATAGCGCGCGCTTTTACGCTTCTGTAACATCTCGCGCCGTGCGCTACCTCGTGCTTGGCTGCGGAGCCATCGGCGGAACCGTCGCCGCCGGCCTGGCCAGGGACGGCCACGACGTGCTGGTCAGCGATGCCGATCCGGCCGTCGTACGGGCCATCAACGAGCGCGGCCTGGCGATCACCGGGCCGGTCGAGAACTTCACCGCCCGGGTGCCTGCCGTCGCCCCTGCCGACCTGCCGCAACGGCTGGACGGGCCGGTACTGCTCGCGGTCAAGGCGCACCACACGGCGGCCGCGGCAGGCGTGCTGGCGGGCAGGCTGCGCGGCAACGGCCATGTCGTCTCGCTGCAGAACGGGCTGAACGCGGGGCTGCTGGCCGGCTCGCTGGGCGCCGGGCGGGTCGTCGAGGCGCTCGTGAACTTCGGCGCTGACGTCATCGAGCCTGGCGTGGTGCTGCGCGGCAACCGGGCCACGTTCGTGATCGGCGAGATCGACGGCAGCATGACAGACCGGGTGCTCGCGCTGGCCGCCGACATCGCCGACGCCCGCGCCACCGGCCACGTGCTCGGTTACCTGTGGGCCAAGCAGGCGTACGGGGCCATGCTGTTCGCCACCGCGGTCAGTGACCTGCCGATTTTCGAGGTACTCGGCGACACTGCGTACAAGCCGGTGCTGATCGAGCTGGCGCGGCAGGTGCTGTCGCAGGCGCCGGTCACCCCGATGGCGTTCGACGGCTTCGACCCGGCGGACCTGGCGGGCTCGCTCGCACGGCTCACCGACTTCAACCGCCAGTCGGCCAAGACGCACTCCGGCGTGTACCGCGACCTGGCCGTGCGGCACCGCCCGACGGAGGTCGAGGCGATACTCGGGCCGCTGGACGGGCCGCTAGTGCGCAGGGTCGCCGAGCTGGTGACGGCCATCGAGCGCGGCCGCCGGTCCTGCTCGCGGGCGAACCTGGACCTGCTGGCGGCCTACGAGCGGCTGGAGCGGCTGGGCCGCCCGGTGAACGCGGTCGTGTCCGTCATCGGGGCGCCGGACCGAACGGCGAGCGGGCCGCTGGCCGGCCAGCCGGTGGCCGTGAAGGACATCATCGCGGTGGCCGGCACGGCGACCACCTTCGGCAGCCCCGTGCACGATCCCGCGCCTGCCGTCGCCGACGCCGAGCTTGTGCGGCGGCTGCGGGCGGCGGGCGCCGAGGTGTTCGCCACCACCCAGTGCCTGGAGTACGCGGCCGGGTTCGCGCATCCGGACGTGGGCGACACCCGCAATCCCAGGGATCCGTCGCGCACCTCGGGCGGATCCTCCGGCGGGTCGGCCGCGCTGGTCGCCGCCGGCGTGTGCGACCTGGCGATCGGGACGGACACCGGCGGCTCGATCCGGATCCCGGCGGCGTACTGCGGGGTGGTCGGGCTGAAGCCGACTGCCGGGCTTGTCCCGCTGGACGGCGTCTTCCCGCTGTCGCCGACCTGCGACAACGCGGGCACGCTGACGGCCACAGCGGCTGGGGCCGGGTTGCTGCTAGACGTGCTGACCGGCGGCCGGGGCGGCGGCGCGGCGGACGGCCAGGCTGACAGCGCGCAGGACGGCCAGTTCGGCGGCGCGGCGGATGGCCAGGCCGGCGGACGCGGGCTACCCGGGCCGGCCCCGCCGGTCGTGCGGGTACTGGCCGCCCAGCTGGCCGACCCGTCGGTCACCAGCGAGGTCCGGGCCGCAGTCACCGCCGCGCTTGACGCGCTGGCCTCGGCGGGCTGGGACGTCAGGGAGCTGACCGCGCCGTGGCTGGACGAGCTGGCCGCCTGGGAGGAACCGCTCGGCCTGATCGTGGCCAGGGAGGCTCATCTGGTGCACGCCGGCCGGGATACCCGCCGATATGCCGATGGGACCAGGGCACTGCTTGAGTTCGGCGCCTCGGTGAGTGAGCAGCGGTATGCCTGGGCGCTCGAGCGCCGGTCGGAACTCACCGCCGCCATCGAGGCCAGCCTGGCCGGCGCCGACGTGCTGGCCGGGCCTACGGTGGGTTATACCGCGCCCGAGCAGGATCCGCCGTTCGGCGTCGGTGACGACAACGCCGAGGGCCGCTTCACCGGGCCTTACAACCTCTCCGGTCACCCGGCCGTGTCGCTTCCCGCGCCCTCGGCAGGCCTGCCGGCCGGCCTCCAGCTCGCGGGCCACCACGGGCGCGATCAGGCCCTGCTCAGGGTCGCGATTGCCGCTGAAGAGCTGATGCCAGGCCACCGTCCGGCGCGGTCGTAGCGAACGGGAGCTGATGTCCATGCCACCGAAGGTCGTCCGCCGCACCCTGGACCTGGCCGGGATCCAGGTCCCGCTCATCGAGATCACCGGCAGTGCCGATGGCCCGCAGCTGACCGTCCTGGCCGGAGTGCACGGCTGCGAGTACGCGTCGATCGCCGGCGTCCGCAGCTGGGCACGCGCGCTCGAATCGAGGGAATTGCAGGGCCGGGTGCGCGCCGTGCCGGTGCTGAACATGTCGGCGTTCCGCGCCAGGACGCCGTTCGTGGTGCCCGAGGATGGCAAGAACCTCAACCGGTGCTTTCCTGGCCACCCGTCAGGCACCCTCGCCGAGCGGCTGGCGCATGCCGCGTTCACCCAGCTCATCGCGGGTGCCGACGCCGTCGTCGACGTGCACGCCGGTGACATGGTCGAGGCACTTGAGCCGTTCACGCTGTACGAGGCCGGGCCGGCCGAGGACAGGGCGCTGGCGCTGGCCACGGCGTACGGGCTCGGCTATGTGCTGCGCCAGGAGCCCGGCCCTGGCCGGGCTGTCAGCGGCACGACCAGCGCCGCCGCCGCCCAGATCGGCGTTCCGGCGATCACCGCCGAGGCCGGCGGCTGCGGCCTGGTCGAGCAGGCCGCGGTTGACCTGCATGTCCGCGGGCTCGACCAGGTGCTCGCCGAGCTCGGGATGGCCGGCCGCCCGGCGTCCGCCGAGGACGGGGCCGGCCGGGATCAGGCGGCACCCGACCTGCTCGGGCGGTTCCTCTGGCTGCGCTGCGCCGACGAGGGCTGGTGGGAGCCTGCCGTCAAGGTCGGCGACAGGGTGTCCGAGGGTCAGGTGCTCGGCAGCGTCAGCAGCATCGACGGCGCCCGTACGCAGGAGGTGATCAGCGCGCCGGACGACGGGGTGCTGCTGTTCATGACCAGCTCGCCGGCGGTCGCAGCGGACGGCCTGCTGCTAGGACTTGGCGCCCGGTAGCCCCGCCTGGACCGGCGATGAGCAGGAGACGGTGCTGGCGGGCTGTAAACGGAGCGCGGCCGCGCAGGAACGAGAAGTCCAGCCGGAGAACGGCGCCGTCAGCGCCTCGGCCAGTAATTCACCGAAGCTGGGATCGGTCATCGGCCGGGTCCTGGCCCGGCGGCCGCAGCCTCCGGAGCGGTTCCGGGAAGCTGGGATCGGTCATCGGCCGGGTCCTGGCCCGGCGGCCGCGGCCTCCGGAGCGGTTACGGGAACCGGCGTTTGCCTGGCCGCGCCGGGCCGGACGAAGCCAGACCGCGTGGCGAGCACCGAGCCGCCGAGGATCAGCGCGAACGCTCCCGCCATCGCGGGGGTGAACCGCTCACCGAGAATCGAGACGCCAAGGGCGACAGCCACGGCCGGATTCACATAGGTGATAACGGTTGCCCGGGCCGGCCCGACTTCGCCGATCAGCGCGAAGAAGAACAGGAAGGCCACGGCCGTGCAGAGCACCGCGAGGCCGGCGATCGCGCCGAGCACCTTCGCGGACGGCAGCGCACCGGGCCAGGTCAGAGCCGCGACTGGCGCATAGACCACGGCGGCAAGGCCCAGGCAGACGGCCGTCATCCCGATCGGCGGGGCGTCGCTGAGCTTCCGGCTGGCGATCAGCGGTCCGGTCGCATAGCACAACCCTACGAGCAGCGCTTCGCCGATCGACACGGCGTCTCCTCCGCCGATGCCGGGGGCGGCCAGCAGCGCAACGCCGGCCAGGCCGGCCAGCAGGCCGGCCCAGCGGATGAGCGTCAGCCGCTCAGCATCACCGGTGAGCCGGGCGAGCAGCGCGCCGATGATCGGCACCGAGGCGATGAGCAGGCCGCTCATGGAGCTGGAGAGCCTGCGTTCCGCCTCCGACAGCAGGAACCACGGCGAGATGATCTCGACCACCGCGAAGACTGCGAGCCAGCGCCAGTACGGGACCAGCGCGCGGAGCTCGCGGCGGTGCAGGGCCACGGGCAGCAGCAGCGCGGCGCCGATGGCCACCCGGGCCAGGACGAGCACGGGGACGGGCAGGCCGGCTACCGCGATCTTGATCAGCAGATAGGGAATGCCCCAGATCACGCTCATCGTGGCGAACAGCACCCAGCCGCGGCGGGTCACTGAGCTCTCCTCTCCGTCGGCGTTCTGCTCCTGCCAGGCTGAAGGACGCAGGCCTGGCTGTCTTGAACGCTCTTGCGCCGCCACCGCTGGCGCGGCAGTCATCACCGTGTGACCGCCCCGGTGCGCCGGATATTCCGTGACGTTCGCGGACGGGCGGAGTTACAGCCCGATGCACACGCCGAACGGGCCGACCTTGACGCACACGCCGCCGCCCGATCCCGGACTCGGGGAGGTAGACGGGGACGGGGACGGACCGGGGCCGGCTGGCGAGGGTGCGGAGGGCGGCGCGGGCGATGGCGACGCCGACGGGCCGGGCGAGGACGGCGCTCGTGGTGACGGCAACGAGGGCGCCGGGGCTGGCGAGCCGCCGCGGCTGGGCACCGGGCCGGACGGCGAGCCGGGGCGGCCAGGCCCCGCCCCGCCCGCCGGGGGGGCGTCCGCCCCCAGTTTCACACTGGGAGGCACCGTGGGGCCGCCGTGGCTGAGGCCGACCGCGATTCCGCCGTGCGCGGGCGCGCGCGGCGGAACGAACCGGAAGGAGAGGGAGACGAAGAACAGGTAGGCAGCCGCCGAAGCCACGATGATGACCAGCGGCGGGAAGAAGATCGCCGGATGCATGCGCATCGCCGCGAGGCCGTTCCTGACGGTGGTCCTGATCCGGTCCGCCGCCAGCGCGCGCGCCACGCCGAGCGCAGGAAGGCCGGGGCCGTGACCCACCCGGGCGGCATTCCTGGCCCGCCGGATGGCTGCCTTCCGCTGCGCCGCGGTCAGGCCGGGCAGCAGGTAGAGGATCGTGTGCCTGCCCTGGACATCGACGCGCACGTGCAGCCCGCCCGGCAGGTCTGAATATCGGATCTTGATCACGGAATGGACCTCGCGAGCTTGCCGGGGCCGACTCGGCTATGGGACTCAGAACAGGCCGTAGTGACGCTATCACGCTCGATCACCGTCATCAGGCGAAATGCAAAAGTCTCTTTGCACAGGGATCCCGCCGCCGGCGGCCGGCCAGATCCGGTCTCCGCCGGCCCGGATACGCTCGCAAGGGCAGGGATGCCGAACGGCCGCCAGGAGGTCGGTGTTGCTCACCGGAGCCAGTGACGACGCGCGAGGCGGGGCGGCCGGCGCCGCCGCGCCGGCCGCGGAGCCGACGGCGGCCGGGGCGAGCGCGGTACGGGCATCCGCTGCCCGGACCGGTCAGGCCGCCGGGGCCTGCGGGCTACCGGCCCGGCTGGCGCTGCCGGCCGCCCTGACGGGCGGGCTGGCCCTCGCGGCGGCGTTCCCGCCCGTCGGCGCCTGGCCGCTCGCCGCGGTAGGGCCAGCGCTGCTTGCCGTGGCCCTGTGGCGGCGGAGCATGCGCGGATCGATGGCCGTTGGCCTCGTGTTCGGCCTGGCGTTTTTCTTTCCGCTGCTGTCCTGGCTGGTGAATGTCGCCTGGTACGCGTGGGCTGCGCTGGCGGTCACCGAGGCGGTGATCTTCGCCGTGCTCGCGGTGGGCCAGCGCCTGCTGCTATCGCTGCGGGCCTGGCCGCTGGCGGTCGCCGGGTGGTGGGTGGCAGCCGAGGCGGTGCGGGCCCGGTGGCCCTACGCGTTTCCCTGGGGCCGCCTGGCCATGAGCCAGGCCAGCGCGCCTACCGCGCGCTGGTCCGCGATCGGCGGCGCGCCGCTGCTGACGTTCGTCGTGGCCCTGGCGGGCGCCTGCCTGGCCTGGCTGCTGCTCGCGCCGCCGCGCGGCACGGCGCGGGCGACGGCAGCACGACGCCGTGCGCTGCCCGCGCTGGCATTGGCCGCGGCCGGCGGGCTCGCGCTGGCCGGACCGCTGCTGCCGGTGGACCAGGGCGTGCCCGGCGGCCCCGCTGCCATGGTCGCCGCCATTCAAGGCGATGTGCCGCATGCGCGTAACCTGCCCAGCCTGCTGCGCGCCGCCACGGTCACCCAGAACCACGCCGCGGCCACGGAGAACCTGGCCGCGCAGGTCAGGGCGGGCACCCGGCCGGCCCCCGACGTGGTGCTCTGGCCGGAGAACTCCACCGACCTCGACCCCGGCCTCAACCCGTCCGTCTACGGCACGATCCAGGCGGCCGTCGACGCCATCAACCGCCCGGTGCTCGTCGGCGCGGTCCTGCAGAACCCGCTGCGGAACGCCGGGCAGCTCTGGCTGCCGCGCCGCGGGCCGGTCGCCGTTTACGTCAAGCGCCAGCTGGTGCCGTTCGGCGAGTACATCCCGTTCCGCGGCCTGCTCTCGCACATCACGCCGCTGACCGCGCTGCAGCCGGTCAACTTCACGGCGGGCCACCGTGCCGTGGTGTTCCGGCGGGGCAAGATCAGGCTCGGCGACGTTATCTGCTACGAGGTCGGCTTCGACGGGCTCGTCTCCTCGGAGGTGCGGGCGGGCGCCAACCTTCTCGCCGTGCAGTCCAATGACGCGGACTTCGAGCTGGACGGCCAGCCGGGCGAGTCGGAGCAGCAGATCGCGATGGCACGGATCCGCGCCATCGAGAGTGACCGCGCCGTGGTGTACGTGTCCACCACCGGGGAGAGCGCGATCATCGCGCCAGACGGCTCGGTGATCGCCCATAGCGGCATCTGGCGGCCGGCTGTCCTGGAGGCCCGGGTGCCGCTGCGGAGCAGTCTCACGCTCGCGGACCGGGTAG
>DATGVY010000414.1:0-13935 GCA_035299845.1 Streptosporangiaceae bacterium | reverse complement strand
GCTGCCCCCGGCGGCCGGCCGTGCGCGAGATCTCGCCGGCCGGGGACTCTCATGGCTGTCCGCCAAGCCGGGCGCGGCACGCCGCGGCGATATCCCCGATATCAACCTGCTGGAGGATCGGCTCGTGCCGGTGATCCTCCGGGTCGAGGGTCCGCAGGACCCGCTCGTAGGCGCGCCGCGCGGCCGGCTCATCACCCAGCTCGTCGTAGGCACGGCCAAGGGTGAATGCCGCCAGGGCGAACGTGGCATCGGTATAGAGCGCCCGGCGAAGCGCGGCCGCTGCCCTGGCCGGCTCGCCCGCTTCCAGCGTGACGAGCCCCTCAACGAAATGCGCGTCGGCGTCGAGCGGATCGTCCGCGAGCAGGGACACGACCAGCGCCAGGGCGGCATCCCGGTCGCCCTTGCCCGCGGCGTGCAGCGCCGCCGCGAGCCGCTCCTCGCGCGGCCGAGCCGGCTGGCGGCCGAGCGGCCGGCGCAGCTGACGCCCGCTCACCCGCGCCGGGCCCCGCGCCAAGACGACCGGATTCGCGGGCCGTGCAGTGGTCCGCTGGAGGGCATCTGCGGCACCGAGCATGAGCATTCCGCCTGGGCGCAGCGACCGCTCAAGCGACTCGATCACGTGCCCGACCATCGGCTGCTCGAAGTAGATGAGTACGTTCCTGCAGGCAACGAGGTCGAAGCCGGCCTCGCCCGGTGGCGGGAAGGGATCGCTGGCGAGGTTGTGGCGGCGGAAGCGGACCAGCTCGCGCAAGCGCTGGCCGACGAGATAGGTGCCGTCGGCCTCACGATCGAGGTAGCGGCTACGCAGTGCCGGCTCCAGCGCACGTATCGCCCGCTCGCTGTACCGGCCGGCGGCGGCAGCCGCGAGTGCGGCGCCCGAGATGTCCGTTCCCAGCACGTCGACCGGGGCCTTCTCGGGGGCGAACGCCTGGTCAGCAAGCAACGCCAGGGTGTACGCCTCTTCGCCACTCGCGCACGCCGCACACCACACCCGGACGGTTCGAGACGCTGCCTGGTGGGCGCCCTGAAGGAGGCCGTGCCAGGGCACCGTGTCGAGCTGGCCCCGGTGGCGGACGAAGGTCGTCTCCTGGACCGTTACCTCGTCGATCAGCCGGTCCACCAGGCCGCGGCCCTGCACCGGCTCCGACGCCTGGCGCAGGAAGGCGCCAGGACCGAGCCCCGGCGCCGCGCGATCCACGGCGGCGAGAATGGCCGTCTCCCGCGCCGCCGGCAGAACCATCCCGGTCTCCTGCCGGACGAGTTCCGTGATCTCGGCGAGGAATTTGCTCACAGCAGCACCGGAAGCGGCTCATGGGTCAGCGCCAGCAGAGAATCGGCGATCTCGTCAGCGGACAGCACCACGTCGACCCCGAGGTCGATCGCGGCCTTCGGCATGCCGAATATGGCCGAGGACTCCTGGTTCTGTGCGATCGCAAGCCCGCCGCGGCCGCGTACCGCAGCCGCGCCGACGGCACCGTCGGTGCCCATCCCGCTGAGCACGATCACGACTCCTGCCTCACCAGCGGCCGCGGCGATGCTTTCGAAAAGAGCATCACCGGACGGGCGATGGCGGCCGACGACGGTGCGTCTGTCGACGGACAGCTGTCCGGTGGCAGCCAGCTTGAGGTGCGCGCCCTCGGGCGCGATCCAGGCACCGGGACATGCGGGCGTTCCGGCCCTTGCGACGGCGACGGGCAGCCGCACGGTCTGGTCGAGCCAGCGCGCGAGCTCTACGGTGAACCCGGCGCCGATGTGCTGCACGATGAGGATGGGGATCGGATAGTCGGCCGGGAGCGCCGCCAGCAGCCGGGCCAGGATCTGCGGGCCCCCCGTAGAGGCGCATACGCCGATCACCGACGCCCGGCGGGCGAGGTGGTGCGGGCCGGGGCCGGCCCGGAGACCGGCGCGCAGGTGACGGATCACGCGCGCCCGGCTCAGCACGTTGACCCGCCGGCGGAAGGCAACTCCCGCCGGGCCTGCCGGATCGCGCAGGTCCAGATCATCCTTCGCGACGGCGTCGAGTGCGCCGGCGGCGAGCGCGGCAGCGGCCTTTTCGCTTCTCGTTCTGACGTGGGAGGAGAGCACGAGGATCGGCAATGGCTGCGAGCTCATAATTTCCTCGACCGCCTTCAGCCCGTCCATGCCAGGAAGCTCAAGGTCCATGGTCACGAGGTCCGGCCTGATGCGGGGCAACGCGGCGATCGCCTGCCTGCCGGTGCGACAGACCGCGGCGACCGCGATGTCTCCGTCATACTCGAGCATCCGCACGAGCGCGGTGGAGTACACACGCGAGTCCTCGCAGACGAGCACGCGCCGTATGGTCATCTCGTTACCGGCCGACGAGGCGCTCGACTATCGCAAGCAGAGCCTGCTGATCGAAGCCCTGCTTGGCCATGTAGGCGTCGGCGCCTGCCTCGACTCCCTTACGCCGGTCATCCTCCGATCCGCGTGAGGTGACGATGACGACCGGCAGCGACGAGCGCACCTTGTCGGCCCGGATCGTGCGGGTTAGTTCGAGGCCGTCAAGTTCGGGCATCTCAAGGTCGGTGACCACGAGCGCGATCTCAGGGTCGCGACCAAGGGCTCCCAGCGCGTCGCGGCCGTCGCGTGCGGTCACGACCGGATAGCCGGCCGCTTCGAGGATGCTGCGCTGGAGTTCGCGGACCGTGAACGAATCCTCGACAACGAGAACCTTGGGTGCCACGACCTTCCCCGCCTCCGGCGGAGTGATCGTCGCCGGGACACCCTGCGATCCCCGGGTAAGCAGGGCCGGCTCGACGAGGAGCGCGATCCGGCCATCGCCGAGGATGGCTGTGCCCAGGTATCCGTCAAGGCCGCCAAAAAGCGGTCCGAGCGGCTTGACCACGACTTCCTCCTTGCCGAGTACCGCGTCACAGGTGGCAACGGCGCGGCACCCGGCGGCGGAGATGACGAGCGCTGGCGGCTTGTCCCGCAGCGGCGGCGCAGTCGCGCCGACAAGCACGGCCACGTCAGCGACCGGCAGCGGCCTGCTCCGGACCTCCAGGGCGGCCCGGCCTTCGAGCGTGAGCGTCTGCGTCACGACAACGACCTCTTCCACCGCCACCAGCGGCACGCCATAGATCGCCCTCCCGCGCTCAAAGAGCAGGACCTCCATGAGCGCGAGCGCGAGCGGAAGCAGCAGGCTGACCTCCATCCCCCGGCCTGGCTCGCTGCGGACCTCGAAGCTGCCCGCCAGCGACCGCGCGTAGCTCTTGACGGCGTCCATGCCGACGCCGCGGCCAGCGAGATCGGTCACTTTCTCCGCTGTCGAATATCCGGGCTGCGCAAGCACATCCGCGAGCGACCCTTCGAGCCTGGCCTGCTCGGCTACTTCCGGCGAGACACCTCTGCCGTCGTCTGCGACGACGATTTCGACGAGGCTGCCGCGCGGCACCGCCCGGACCTCAAGGCGGCCGCGTGCGGGCTTCCTCGCGCGCTCACGCTCCTCCGGTGACTCGATGCCATGGCCGACGGCGTTGCGCAGCAGGTGGGCGAGCGGATCGTAGAGACTCTCCAGGATCACGCGGTCGATCTCAGTGTCGGCACCCTTGACGATCAGCTCGACATCTTTGCCCGCGGCGCGCGCGAGATCCCGCACTGCTAGCGGCAGCCGGCGGGTGATCATTTCCACTGGGAGTGTCCGCATCCCGATCGCGGTGTCCTTGAGCTCGTCGAGCATGCGCTCGCTGCCGCTCAGCACATCGGCGACATCCTGGGACAGCCGCGCCTGGCCGGCCAGCGAGTGAGCAAGCCGGCCCCGGTACTGCATCACCTCACCGACGACATCAAGCAGCCGGTCGATCTTCTCAGCCGGAACCCGCAGCGGGCGGCGCTCGGCCTTCGGCCTGGGACCTTCCGGCCCCGTAGTGGCGGTGTCCTGGTCAGGCGGCGCGGCCGCAGGCACGCCCGGCCGGGCAGCCGCTGGTGCTTCTGCCCTGCGCGCCGCAGGCACGCCCGGCGGGGCAGCCTCGGGTACCGCTGGCATGGGCGCTGCAGGGACCCCCGGCGGTGGCTCCGCTGTCCCGGGCGGGGCCGTCCCGGGTACCGCCGGAGGGGCCGCCTCAGTTGCGCCAGCTTCGCCGTCGGCGAGCATTGCCGCGCTAGCGGCGAGATCATCAACGAGATCGTCGATGGGCTCCGCCGCTCCGGTGATCTGCGCGCGTAGCGCAGTGGTCGCGCGCAGCAGCGGAGCGGCGACTCCTGGCCTGAAGATCCCCTGGCCTCGCACACCTGCCAGCACCTCTTCGACGGCATGCGCGAGCGCATGGATGTCGTTGAGGCCGAGCATCCCCGCAGCCCCTTTGATGGTGTGAGCATTGCGGAACAGTGAATCGACGGTCTCGGGACCCGTATCCCCGGACTCGACAGCGAGCAGCACCTTCTCCATCTGATCGAGCCGCTCTGCCGCCTCGTCACGGAAGATCTCGGTGAGCTCATCGTCGAGTTCACTCACTGCTGCGTCCCTGAAGCGACTCGAAGACCAGGCTCACGTCGATGACCCCGGTGAGCTCGCCGTCGGCGAGGGTGGCGCCTACCAGCAGGCTGGACGCTGTCTCCTCGGTCGGATCTGCCAGTTCGCCAACTCCGGTCACCGCGTCGATCGCGAAGCCCGCCTGCTCTCCCCGGTCCTCGGCGACAAGCAAGCGGCTCGCCGGCGTCGTTCTGGGGATCCCCAGCAGCAGGGCGAGGTCGACGACTGGCAGGATCCGGCCGCGCACGTTCTGTACGCCGAGCATCTCCGGCCGGGCTCTCGGAACAGCCTCCACCTCGCCGAGTTCGGCAACCTCGAGTACGTGCTCGACGGGAACCGCGAAGGCTTCCGAGGTGACCCGCACCCGGACGTAGACGCTCACGAGCTGCTCGGCCCGACTTCATCTCGCAGGGCGCCCTCGATCTCGTCCACCAGCGTGTCCAGCCGTTCGGCGGTGACCGACCATTGCGCCTGCTCGGCGGCGAGCTGGTCGGCCGCCTCGCGGATCTGCTGTATCGCGCTGTCCACCTGGTCGGCCGCCGACTTCTGCTGCTGGGTGGCGAGAATCGACTCATCCAGCATCGTCGCCGTCGACGCCATCAGCTCGCCGACCTCGCGGGCCTGCAGGGTGCCCTGCTCGGTAGCCATGATCGTCGCGTTCGTCTCGTCCTGCACCCCGGTGATGATCACGCTGATCGACTCGGTGGAGTGAATCGAGCGTTCCGCGAGCTTGCGCACCTCAGCGGCGACGACGGCGAACCCGTTCCCGGCATCCCCGGCCCTGGCCGCCTCGATGGCGGCGTTCAGCGCCAGCAGATTCGTCTGCCCCGCGATGTCGTTGATCAGCTCAAGGATCTCGCCGATCTTCTGCGCGCGCTCACCGAGCGACAGCGCCCGCGCGGCGATCGTCTCCACCTTCTCCTGCATGTCCCGCATCGTGTCGCCGGTCCGCTCCGCCGCCTTCGCCACGGCGTGCGCGTTATCGGCGATCGAGCCGGCCGTGGTCGCCAGCTCCTCGATCGTCGCTGACGTCTGCGCAACGGCCGAGGACTGCTCCGTCGTCACCGCCGCCGCGTTCTTCGCCGCCAGCCTCAGCTCGCCGGTGACCTCGCTCAGGACGGCCGAGGTCGAGCGGAGGCGGGCAAGGAGGTCGCGCATCCGCCTGAGCGCCGCCGTCAGTTCCTTCTCCCGCTCGAAAGCACGGCCGAGCAGCCGGAGCGCGAAGAACGAGAATGCGACGCCCGCCAGAACGGCGAGGACGGTCGCCGCTATCCCTACCGCGATCGCCTGGTCCTTCGCCGAGCTGACCGCCGCTATCGCCGTTTGCGCGCGTTGCGCCTGGGCGCGATCAAGCTCGTTCAGCGGACCCAGGACCCCTGCCTCGCCGACATTCAGTTGCTGGTCCGCGGCGAGCTCACGAGCCAGTGACGTTCCAGCGGCGCCTCGAATCCGCGTGAATAGTGCGTAGAGCCTGTCGTTCCCCGCCACGGCCTGCGCCCGGAAGCTTGTTTCTGCGGCCGAGCCGGTCAGGCCCGGCGCGTCAGCCGTGGCCGTGAACTGCGCATGTTCCAAAGTCACCTCATGGAACGCGGCCGGTGAAGGGGCGGAAAGATACGCCTGCGTCGCCTCGCGCTCGTGCCAGTAGGCGGCGACGAGCGCCTGAGTGAGCACGGCGTCTCTGTGCCCGTCGATCGCGGCGGCCGACCGGGACAACGCCTCCTCGTACCGCCAGATCGTCACGCCCATCGAAGCCGCGATCACGGCGATGACCGCCACGCTCACCGTGGCGACGCGGCGTGCCGACCCCCCTAGCATTTCTTTCGACATCGCCTGCGCTTCCTGCCCCGTTGTCGCAGCGACTCGTGCGGCGCCGCCCCTAGGAGGATCTACCCATCGATTGCGCAGATGTACCGGTTACTTACTCTGTGTAGTCGAGCCCCGGCCTTCGCCGTCTTCTAGCTCGCTAGCGAAGGACGTCCCTGCGCAGGCGCTCAATGCGCGAATTGCGCGGTGATGAGGGCTCCCGCGGCCCGGCGGTGCCCCGGCAATGCTGTCCCTCCTGGCCGCGCGTACTACCGTGCAAAGGACATCACCTGATCAGGAGGCACGTCATGGCGCCCGGCGGGCAGGTCATCGAGAACCCGCTCAGCGGTGAGCAGATCACGATCCGCATGACAGCCGCGCAGACCGGCGGCAGCGTGCTTGAGTGGGAGCTCGTGCTCGCCCCGGGCGGACGGGTGCCCAGCAGCCATGCCCATCCCGAGCAGGAGGAATGCTTCACCGTCCTCGCTGGGCAGATGAGATTCCGGGTCGGCGGCCGGCGGGTGACGGCCGGGCCTGGCGACACCGTGCGGATCCCGCCCGGCACGGTGCACCACTTCGCCAACGCCGGAAGCCAGCCCGCCAGGGTTGCGGTGCAGACCAGGCCGGCGCTGAGCATGCAGGAGCTGCTGGAAACCGCTGCTGCGCTGGCTCAGCAGCAGCACGCTGCGGCCCGCGCCCTGCCCAGCCCGCTCGACCTGGCCCTGTTCATGTGCGACTTCGAGCGGGAGGTCCGGGCGCCGTATCTCCCGGCCGGGCTGGTCCGCGCCGTCACTCATCCGCTCGCCTGGCTGGCCAGGCGGCGCGGGCTCGACGCGCGCTACCGTCGGCTGCGGGAACCAGATGCCAACCCGGCCGGCTCCTGACCGTCAGCTTCTCGCGAAGGACCGCGTCCGATGACAGCAGTCGAGGTCGCTCACCTGGTCAAGCGCTACCGGGCCGCGCACAGCAACGCGGTGGACGACGTCAGCTTCGACGTCCCGGAGGGTCAGCTCTTCTGCCTGCTCGGGCCCAATGGCGCGGGAAAGACAACCACGGTGTCCATACTCACCACGACCCTCGCCCCGACCTCCGGCCGGGTCCGGATCGTCGGCCGGAACCTGGCCACCGAGCAAGCGGGGGTTCGCAGGGAGATCGGCATTGTCTTCCAGCAGCCCTCACTCGACCTCAACCTGACGGCAGAGGAGAACATCAGGCTGCACGCGGTGCTCTACGGGCTCTACCCGTGGCGGCCGCGCTACCGCCTGATGCCGGCTCGTTACCGCGAACAGGTGCAGGAGCTGGCCGGCGTTCTGGGTCTTTCTGACCTCCTCGGGCAGCGTGCTCGTGCCCTGTCCGGAGGGCTTCGGCGCAGGCTTGAGATCGTCCGGGCGCTGCTGCACAGGCCGCAGGTACTCTTCCTCGACGAGCCCACCGCAGGCCTCGACCCGGAGAGCAGGCGCAGCCTGTGGGCCTACCTGCGGCAGGCCAGGGCGAGCTGGGGGACGACCGTGTTCCTGACCACGCACTACCTGGAGGAGGCGGAGGCAGCCGACGCGGTATGCGTGCTTGCGAAGGGCCGGATCATCGAGCGCGGCAGCCCGGCCGAGGTCAAGGCGCGCCAGCTGAGCCCGGAGCTGGTACTCGACGCCTTAGACCGGGCCGGATTGCGCCGCGAGCTTGAGGCGCTCGGGCTGCAGGTCACCAGCAGCGGGCCGGCCGGACCGCTGCGGATACCGCTGGACGGGCGCAGCGCGCAGGGCATCATTGCCGCGATTGGCGCCGAGCTGACCCGGTTCCAGATCGCCGAGCCGTCGCTGGAGGACGCTTACCTCTCGCTGCTTGAGCGGGCCGGGCCATGACCGCGCAGCCGCGGACCGGATCCCCGCCGGTGCTGACCGGCCTGGCGCACGAGCTGTCCGCGGTGCTGGTCATCGCCCAGCGAGACGTGATCAAGCTGTTGCGCGACCGGCCACGGCTGGCCGTCAACCTGGCATTCCCCGTCCTGCTCATCGGGGGCCTGGGCAGCATCCTGCAGCCCACCGTTGGCCGAGTCTCCGGCCTGAACGCGGTGACCCTGGCGTTCACCGGGGTGCTCGCGGCCAGCTTGTTCCAGTCCGCCGCCGCCGGAATGATCTCGATCGTCGAGGACCGGGAGAACGACTTCTCCCGCGAGCTCTTCGTGACCCCGGTCTCGCGGCTGACCCTGGTCACCGGCAAGGTGGCCGGGGAGACCCTGGTCGCGTTCTGCCAGGGGGTCTTCATCACGGCGTTCGCAGTTGCGTTCGGTGTCCGGATTTCACCTGGCCAGCTGGCGGTCCTGCTGGCGCCGTGCCTGGCCTGCTGCCTGCTGGGCGGTGCGTTCGGGCTGGCCACCATCGCTGCGCTGCCGAACCAGCGCTCGGCGATGCAGATCTTCCAGTTCCTGATCATCCCGCAGTACGTGCTCGGCGGCGTCCTCGTGCCGCTGCGCGGCGTGCCGTTCTACCTGGACGTGCTGGCGCACGCGATGCCGATGCGGTATGTGGTCGAGCTGACCCGCGCCGCGTTCTACGCCGGGACGCCGGGCTACCGCCAGGTGGTGTCCGGCAGCCCGCTGCTTGACGCGGCGGTGACCGGGGCACTCTTCGTCATCCTCATGATCACCGGGGCCGCGGTGTTCGGCTACCGGGAACGAACCCGCTGAGCTGTGCTTGCTTGCTTATCAGGGCTTGCTTGTCAGGCACCTTCCAGGACGCGCTCGAACGCGCGCAGGTAGCTGGGGTCGCCCTGCCGCTCCCGCAGCAGCCAGTATTCTGCCCCCCAGAACAAATACCCATCCATAACGGATGATCGCCGGTCGATCCACCGCATGCACTGGCTGTAGTTCCCGATCAGATCCTCGGGACGGCAGCTGTACATTACCCGGCCGGCCGGGCTGGGCGGGGTCGTCACAGCCTCCCAGGGCTCAGCCTGCCCCTCGGCGATCATCAGCCGCCGGCCGGCCCGCGCGGCCCAGCTCTGCAGCCGCTCCCGGCGCTGCTGCTGCCATCGGGCCCTGCTGCCGTCCAGGTACAGCGCCAGCGGCCCGGCGCTCGCCAGCGCATGGCGCGGGTAGAAGTCGATGCCGACGATATCGGCCAGGCGCTGCGCTACCGACAGCGAGTCGCCCTGGTCCCTGGTGCGCCACCACTGCTGCAGCCGGACGGGGGTCGAGGTCGGCAGGAAGCCGTTCATCATGACAGGCCGGCCCGGGTCGGCGGCGCGGACGGCATCGACCTCGCTGCGGACAAACGCCTCGGACAGGCGCCAGGAGTGCTCCATGCCGAGCGGGTCGACTGCCTCGTGCTCGACCTGCCAGGCAACGATCGCCGCACGCCCCCGGTATCGCTCGACGACGCGGGTGAGGAACGCGGTCCCGGCGTCAAGCAGCCGCCTGCGGCGATCAGGGGTGACCAGGGCGCCTTCGCGCAGGGGCTGATCCAGGTAGTGCGACGGCACGAAGAACTCCGGGTAACCGAACGCCTTTACCGGGCCGACGCACACGATGACCTGCTTGCCGGCCTGCTCGGCGGCATCGAGCTGGCGGTCGAGCTCGCCGGGCGCAAAGGCCCCGGGCTCGGGCTCCAGCCGGTTCCAGTAGGCACCGAGCCTGAGCAGCTGGAACGGGTAGGCAACCAGCGCCTGCAGGGCAGCCTGCGGATCCAGCCCGAGCGCCACCGCCTGCAGCGGCCGGAAGCTGATCCCGAGCTGCACCGTGTCACGGGGCTCCACCGGCACCTGTCGCCAGCGGTCGGTCATCGGGCGTGCGGCCCGCTTCAGGCGCAGCTCCGTCGCGACCGGAAGGAGCAGGCTCGCCGCCGCCACTGCGCCAGCCGGTCCGATGCCTGCCGCGGCTCCGTGCAGCAGCCTCCCAGCTCCCGCCGCCACCCTGCCGCGCGACGGCCTCCCGGCACCCGCCGCCACCCTGCCGCGCGACGGCCTCCCGGCGCCCGCCGCCACCCTGCTGCGCGACGGCCTCCCGGCGCCCGGTTCAGCCCGGCCCATGTCTGCCTCCCTCCTGGCCGCCCGCCCGGCTAACCGGGCCTGCCCGCCCCGCCGCGGAGCCGGCTAGGCCGACCGCGGAGCCAGCCAGGCCAGCAGCGGAACCAGCCAGGCTTGCCGCGGGGCCAGCCAGGCCTACCGCAGGGCCAGCCAGGCCAGCCGCGGAACCCGCCAGGCCAGCCGCGGGGCCAGCCAGGCCTACCGCGGGGCCAGCCAGGCCAGCCGCGGGGCCAGCGGAATCCGCCTGCGCCGAAGCAGCGGCAGCGGGCTCTGGCCTGGTCGCCGTCCCTGGCCCAGCGCCGGTCGCCGGCCCGGTCCTGGCCAGGCCGGCGATCAGCTCGGCGATGGCGTCCGCGTCGCCGGGCCGGCCCAGCCGCGCGGACGCCGCACGCATCGCGTCAACTGCAGTCCGGTCGCCGCGCAGACGGCCGATCTCGGCCAGCAACCGGCGCACGCCAGGCACGCGCCGACCGGCGTCCGCTCCGGTCACGAATTCGGTGTTGCCCTTCTCCTGCCCCGGCAGGTGCGAAGTCAGCAGCAGTGGCGTGCCGCAGCAGGCGGCCTCGGCGATCGTGCCCGGGCCCGCCTTGGTGACTACCAGATCGGCGCACCGCAGCCAGTCGGCCAAGTTCGGGGCGAAGCCAAGCACCGTCAGCCGACCGCCAGACCGGGCTGCCAGCCGGTCGAGCCTGCGCTTCAGGCGCAGATTGCGCCCGCAGACAGCCACAGCGTCGATATCGGCGAACCGGCGCAGGATCGCGGCGGCACGCCTGCCGATGCCACCACTGCCCTCGCCCCCGCCGGTCAGCAGGACGAGAAAACTGTTCTCGCTCAGGCCGAGCGACCGCCGCAGGATCGCGCGCTCACGCGGTCGCAGCGGGCCTCCGCAGAAATCCCGGGTCACCGGCGGGCCGGCTACCGCCCAGCGGTCGCGGGCCGGGCCATGCGGCCTACTGTTCCCGGTGACGGCAGTAAGCGGTGCGATGATCAAGTCCACCTCGGCGTAGCGCCAGGCCGCATGCATGCTGGCCAGATCGGTGACGACGGTCACGACGGGCGCCCGGTGCGCGCCTTGATCCCTCGCTGCGACCGCGGCCATGCCGGTCAGCGGGTGGAATGACACGATCGCTGCCGGACGGTGAGCCGCAGCCGCGTCAGCTGCGGGCCCGTCGGCGAGCCGGAGCAGCGTCCGCAGCAGTGCCATCGCCGGGCGCGAGTTAGAGGCATGATAGGCCGCACCCCACAGCCACGGTGTGAGACGGATCGCCGGGCCGTACAGGCCTACGACCCACCGCAGCAGCCGGGCCGAGCCCAGGCCGCTCAGCGGGTCGCAAAGCACCGGGGCGAAGCTGCCCGGGTAGACCCGGTCGAGGGCCTGGCCGACAGCCCTGGCCGCATTCCGGTGCCCGCCGCCGGTGTCAGCGATCAGGAAGAGCAGCGGCGCAGGCACCGTGGCCACGCACGCCGCACGCTCGGTTCCTGGCATGGATCCATCATGCTCGTTGGCGGGGTACGGCGTCGTCACCGCTGCGCTGGCCCGCCAGGCAACCAGCGGCAGCAGATGGCTGTCGGCCTGAGGGCTCTGCGCCATCGGTCGTCATGATCCGAGGTCTTCGACTGACGGGCAGCCGGTGGCGGCTCGGTCGAGCCATTCCCTCAGGGCGAGTGTGGCCTGGACGTCGTTGCGGTTGTAGGCGAGGAGCCAGTCGCGGGCAGCCCGTGCCGCGAGGGGCTCGCTGACGTTGACGGCCTCGTCGTAGCGGATCATCGACTCGCCGCCGCCGGGGTCCTCGACGTCCCAGCAGAAGCTGCACAGCGGAGCCACGCTCTTGAGCCCGGCGGATGAGCCGGTGAGGAGCTGGGTGTCGAACACGCGGAGCAGGTCGACCCAGTCCCCGGACCTGGTGAAGGCGGCGACCTCGTCCGCCACACCGGCGGCAGCGGCGATGCGCCGCATTTGCGTGTTCTCGGCGGCGGCGTTGTAGCAGTACGCGCGGAACGCCAGGCCGACGGCAGCCGTGTCCTGGCGCAGCCCGGACAGCCACGCCCAGAATTCGGCGAACAACCCGGCTTCGGCCTCGCTGGTCATCGGTTCCCACGTGCAGAACGGGTGGTAGCCGGCGGGCACGGAGCTGCGGCCCGGCCGGCTGGTGACCAGGGCGCCCCACAGGTAGACGCCGTCCTCGATGTTCTCCATGTCGATGTCGACTTCGACCTCGCCGCGGGGCACCTCGACCCGGGCGATGCCGCGGCGCCGGTAGGCCGCAGAGCCGCCGAGGGCGGCGCGGGCACGGTCAATCTGCTCAGGAAGATCCCGCATCGGCTGATCGCAGTAGGCGGCCGTGCGAAGGCAGAGCATCCGGGCATCGCGTAGCGTGCGGATGTCCGCATCAGCCAGGCGCGCCAGCTGCGCCCGCTTCCGCTCTCCGGTAAGGGCCGCGACCGGCGTGTCATCGGGCCGGGTACCCAGCGCTGTGGTGATCGGCCGCAGGTCGACGTTGGCGGAGACCAAGGTGGCGGTGCGATGGTCCAGCGAGGCCAGCGCGGCCCGGCTGGTGACTCCGTGGTCGCGGTGGATGCGCCACGCCCGCCAGCCGATGCGCGGCAGCAGGCTCACGTCACCGGAACCGGCCTGCAGCCGCGGACCGCACCACGACCACCAGGGACACTCCGCGCACTCGCCGATCCGTACCGGCGCCACCAGCAGAGCGACCCCGGGATCGTCCTGGTGCGCGGCGGCGACGGCAAGGATGTCCAGCCGGAAGCCGAACTCGAAGTCATACACCGCCATACTCGAGCGCCGCTTCGGCCGGCCACCCGCCGACGGGGTCAGCCAGATGGGGGCGTCCAGGTCGTACCAGGTGACCACGCCGTCGACGCCGATGATGCCGCCCCAGCGACCCCCGGCAGGAGCCATCGCCGCGGCTTCGAGCATGCGCTGGTAATGGGCGAGCTGCAGCAGGTCATCCTTTCGCTTGCGGGCCAGCGAGCCCGGATTTGCCTCCGCTGCCTCCCAGCTCACGCGGTTCAGCGACGAGCAAAGCGCCGGCAGGCCGCCAGCGCCGGCATCCAGGCAACGGTGCTGCTTGATATCCACCGGCCGGTAGCCGGAACCGCCGGCCGCGGTCACCAGCAGGTCGGGTTCGCCCACCCGCCGCCCAGCCAGATCAGCGGGCAGCCGCCCGCCCAGGATGAGAGCCGTCCCGGCCCTCATCGCGCCGGCCGTCGCCGCCTCTCGCCCGGCCCGGTCCGCACCGGCGACCACCCGCGCGCCCGGGTGAAGGGCGACAAGCCGGGCCACGACCTCCGCCTCGAACTGCCTGCCACGCGCCAGCCGGCGCTCAAGCAGCGGCGACGGCGGCAGCGGGTCACATGGCCGGATAGCGTCCCACTGGGCGCGGACCGGGCACTGCTTGGCCACATAGCCGCCCTGCAGCGGCACGGCCGAGACGTCGTAGCGAGTGACCACGGCCTCGATGGTACGGACCGCGTGTGTCAATGGCCGGAAAAGACCGCGGCCGGGGGGTGTGCGACACAAATGTAGGGATGCCAGGGAGTTCCAGGCTGGCGCGGTAATCTGGAAGTGTTAAGACTTCCAGAGGAGCCTGGATGACCGAAGA
>DATGVY010000413.1:0-8963 GCA_035299845.1 Streptosporangiaceae bacterium | reverse complement strand
CGGCGCCGATCGCGCGGCGCACGGTCGTCCCCGCGTCGCCGTAGCCCGCCTCGAGATCGGCGGTGACCGGCAGGTCGACCGCGGCGGCGATCCGGCCGATCGCGGTGATCATCTCCTCCAGCGGGATCTGCTCCCCGTCGGGATACCCAGCCGAGGCCGCGATGGAATGGCTCGCGGTGGCGATTGCCCGGCACCCCGGCAGGCCGGCCACGATCTTTGCGCTGACCACATCCCAGACGTTGACGAGGACGAGCAGTTCGGGGTCGAGGTGCAGCCGGAGTAGTTCGGCGGCCTTGCCGGAGAGCGTCATATCCGGACCCTATCGCCGGGCCGCGAACCGAACGGCCGGCCCCCGCGGCCCCGGCAGCCCCCAGCCGGGTCCGCCGTCAGGGCGGGCCGCCGGGTACAGCAGGATAGCTACCTGGTGGAGGTGTGCATGGTCGAGCTGAAGTCCGTCGGCGAGATCGCCGCGATGCGCGAGGCGGGGCGGGTGGTCGCCGAAATACTGACCGTCGTCCAGGCGAACGCGGCCGCCGGGGTGACCCTGCGGTCGCTGGACGCGCTGGCGCGATCCGTGCTGGCCGAGCGCGGGGCGACGTCGACCTTCCTCGGCTACCAGCCCGGCTTTGCGCCCACCGCGTTCCCCGCGGTGATCTGCGCTTCCGTCAACGACGTCGCCCTGCACGGCATCCCGGACGACTACCACATCCGCAGCGGCGACCTGCTCAGCATCGACTGCGGCGCGGAGATCGGCGGCTGGGCGGGCGATGCCGCCGTCACGTTCTCCGTCGGCACGCCGCGCCCTGCCGATGCCCGGCTGGCCGAGACGACCCGCCGGGCCCTGCAGGCCGGCATCGGGGCGGCGGTGCCAGGCTCGCGGCTCGGCGATATTTCACATGCGATCGGC
Organism: Streptosporangiaceae bacterium; assembly: GCA_035299845.1. GTDB lineage: Bacteria > Actinomycetota > Actinomycetes > Streptosporangiales > Streptosporangiaceae > Palsa-506. Next base: position 8,056 of record DATGVY010000413.1, on the reverse strand, counting down.
CAGGTCGGCCGGGACGGCGGCTACGGGATCAACACCGACTTCGGCGGGCACGGGATCGGACGGCACATGCACGAGGACCCGTCGGTGCCGAACGAGGGACGGCCAAAGCGGGGCATGACGCTGCGGCCCGGGCTCGTGCTCGCCATCGAGCCTTGGTTCATGGCCGGCGGCCGCGACGGCTACCGTATCGACGATGACGGCTGGGCGCTGCGCACAGCGGACGGCAGCCGGGCCGCGCACTTCGAGCACACCGTCGCCATCACCGCCGACGGCCCGCAGGTCATGACGCTTCCGTGAGCTGCCGCCCGATGGCATGCAGACGCCGGACGGCAACAGGTCATGACGCTTCCGTGAGCTGCCGCCCGATGGCATGCAGACGCCGGACGGCAAGCAGACACCGAGCGGCCGAGCACCCGCTAAGCCGCCCGATCAGTCACCAGGCCGGAAAGGACAATCGTGCCGAGCCGATTTCTCTACCTGGTCAGACACGGCGAGGCCGATGATGACGGCGCCCTCACCGAGGCCGGCCAACAGCAGGCGAGCGCAGCCGGAGAGCGGCTGCGTAATATCCGGTTCTCGGCCATCAGGCACAGCCCGATGCAGCGTGCCGAGGAGACTGCGGAGCTGATCGGCGGCTACCAGCCCGGTGTCCCCGTCGGCGCGTCGGGGCTGCTCGGTGACTACCTGCCGCCGGTGTCCGGCCACCCGGAGCTGCCGCCGGCCTATGCGCGGCTTGTCGACAGCTACTCCCCGGACGAGCGCATCGAGGGGGCCGAGCTTGCCGCAGCAGCGATCCGGCGCTACGCCCGGGCGGACGGCCCGGACGGCAGCGAACTGCTCGTGACGCACAACTTCCTGACCGGCTGGTTCGTCCGGCACGCCCTCGATGCGCCGGACTGGCGGTGGCTGGGCCTGAATCAGTGCCACTGCGCCATCACGGTGATCCTCTACCGCACCGGCCGGCCCGCCTCGCTGGTCAGCTTCAACGACGTCAGCCATCTAGCGCCCGGGCTGCGCTGGACGGGCTTTCCTGCCGCGCTGATGCCACCGCTGCGCTGAGACGAGGCCGGGCATGACCCCGGCGGTCAGCTGCGCAGGCCGTGCTGGCTGTGCTGGCCGGCCAACGGCGCCCAGCACGGGTGCGGGCCGAACGCCACGGCCAGCGCCTCGCGGCCCGCCCTGGTCAGCCGGACTACGCGTGGCGTGCGGCGGCGGACCAGCCAGCCCCGTTCCAGCAGGCAGGCGAGCAATGCGGCTCCGGTAGCGCCGGCCAGGTGCGGTTTGCGCTCCGACCAGTCCAGGCAGTTACGCAGCCGAGGCCGCCGGCTGTCCGCAGGCTGGCTTTCGTCCACCCCCAGCATCGCCAGGGCGGCCGGCGCGGCCGGGGCCAGTTCGGGCCTGCCATCGTCGTCTCCGGTGATCAACAGGTCATGCAGGGCGACGGCGAGAGTCCCGGCGAGGTGGTCATAGCAGGTGCGGGCAAACCGGAGCTCGGCCGGCGTCCGGCTGCCGGGCTGCAAGGCGACTCGCCCGGCTGGCCACGGCTGCCCGGCACCGGGGCCGGCCTGCCCATCCGCTGCAGCCGGCCGGGGCAGTACCTCCATGGCCTCCAGCAGTCCGGCCACGTCCGGGCCTGCCAGCCGGTAGTAACGGTGCCTGCCCTGCGCGTGCATCTGGACCAGGCCGGCGTCGTGCAGCCGGGACAGGTGCTCGCTCGCCGTGGACATCGCGACGTGGCCGGCCCTGGCAAGCTCGCCGACCGTGCTCGCCCGGCCATCCTGCAAGATGGTCAGCAGCTGCGCCCTGGTCGCGTCGCCGAGCAGGGCGCCGAGCTCGGCTATCCGGGATCGGCTCATCTCGGCACTGTAGGCCGGCGACGATTCGGCCTGCGCCGAAGTATCCCCGCCTGCGCTTGCTGCCATGACCGCTCCAGCACATACCGGGCCGGCCACCACCGCAAGGCCCAGCCTGCGCATTCTCGTCTCGGCACCAGTCGAGAGATCATGACAGCTGATGGAGCGACCATGCAATGCGCCAGGCCTTCGCCGCGCTGCATCACGGCCAGCGGCCCTTTGTCCTGCCAAACGCCTGGGACGTGGCCTCCGCCCTGCTCTTGCCGGATGCCGGATTAGCCCGAAGTTACTTGGCCTGGGTATACAGATCTGCGTCATGACCTGGTGAAACGCCGCCGAGGGCGAGACGGCGTTCTGGCTACATGAACTTGCTGGTCAGCACAGAGCTATCACATCGACCCTGCCCGCAGGTCTTCTGGCTACATCTACGGCAGGCTCAGCGGAGTCTCCGCAGGTCAGTACTCATTTACGGGCGACACGCCGACGTAACTTGGGATTAGCTGCTGTCGGGACGACCAGCCTCGGGGTAAGGCGGCCGCCGGACTTACCGACGGCGCCGGGCCGGCCGCGACCTCGCGGTGGACCTCGGCTGCCTGCCGGCCAGGCGGCCCCGGCGCACTGATGAGGTGGTTCCTCCGCCCCGTGACGCCGGCGCAGGCCGATCGGCGGCACCGCGAGCCTGTTGTGCCAGGCGCCTGATGTGGCGTCCGGGGATTGGCGGGACCAGCGGGACGACCGGGGTTCATCGGGGGGCCGGGACCAGCGGGACGGCCGGGGAACCAGCAGGTCAGCGGGACAGCCGGCGGTCGGTGCCGCGTGGGCCGAAACCGGCCCCGGTGGGCACGTCGGGATCCCAGTCGAATACGACCGCGTTGGACTCCTCGCCGATCAGCACCTCGGCACCCGGCATTGCGCCCGCCTCAGCGAGCGCGTCCTCGATCCCGAGCTTGGCGAGCCGGTCGGCGAGGTAGCCGACCGCCTCGTCGTTGCTGAAGTCAGTCTGCAGTATCCACCTCCTGGGCTTTTCGCCCCGGATGGCGAAGCTGTTCTCGCCGGTCTTGACCAGCTCGAATTCCGGTCCGGCGACCGGCTCGGGACGGATCACCAGCCGAGTAGGCTCCAGGGCCGGCGCTGCCGCCCTGGCCGCGGAGATCACGGCGGCGAGCGCGAACGCCAGTTCGCGCAGGCCCTCCCTGGTCGCCGCTGATACCGGGCAGACGGTCAGGCCGCGGGCGGCGAGCACCGGCGCCACTTGCCCGGCGCGCTCGCGGGCCGCTGGCACGTCGATCTTGTTGAGGGCGATGATCCTCGGCCGGTCGCGCAGGTCAGCGCCGGTGTCGGCCTCGTAGGAGGCCAGTTCCTGCTCGATCACGTCCAGATCGGCGAGCGGCTCCCTGCCAGGCTCCTCGACCGCGCAGTCGAGCACGTGCACCAGCACCGTGCAGCGCTCCACGTGCCGGAGGAAGTCGAGCCCCAGGCCCTTGCCGTGGCTCGCGCCGGGGATGAGCCCTGGCACGTCAGCGATCACGAACTGGGTCTCCCCCGCCTCGGCCACGCCGAGGTGCGGGATCAGGGTGGTGAACGGGTAATTCGCGATCTTCGGCCGGGCCGCGGACAGCGCGGCGATCAGCGAGGACTTGCCCGCGTTAGGGAAGCCGACCAGGCCGGCATCGGCCACCGTCTTGAGCTCAAGCACCAGCGTCCGCGCGACGCCGGGCTCGCCGCGCAGCGCGAAGCCGGGCGCCTTGCGCCTGGCTGAGGCAAGCGCCGCGTTTCCCAGCCCGCCGCGACCGCCCTGGGCGGCCACGAAACTTGTTCCTGCGCCGATCAGGTCCGCGAGGGCCGTGCCATCCTGGGTCTTGACGACGGTCCCGTCCGGGACCCGGAGCACGAGGTCGGCGCCATCGGCCCCGCTCCGGTGGGAGCCGGCGCCCGGCTTGCCGCTGCCGGCCCGGCGGAGCGGCCGGCGGTGGAAGTCAAGCAGCGTCACGGCGCTGGGATCGACCTCGATGATCACATTGCCGCCCCGGCCTCCGTTGCCTCCGTCCGGACCGCCAAGCGGCTTGAACTTTTCCCGGTGAATCGAGGCGCAGCCATGACCGCCGTCCCCTGCCTGAACGCGTACCTCAGCCTGATCAGCGAACTCAGCCATTCCACACCTCCTGTCGATTCTCGATAGCTCTGTGCCCGTACGCCCAGGGCCCGTCCCATGATCCCGGGGATTTCTCAGTCGTAGCGACTGAGAAATCCCCGGGATCATGAAACCCGGCGTGCGGCCCAGACATGCCGAGGGCGGACCGATCCGGTCCGCCCTCGTGAAAAGCCTGGTGAACTGCTGTCGCAGGTCTTATCCGGCCTGCTCAGCGGCACCGTCGCCGACCGCGACGGGAACCACGCTAATGGCGCGCCGCCCGCGCCGGGTACCGAACTCAACCAGCCCGGGGATGAGGGCGAACAGGGTGTCGTCCCCGCCGCGGCCGACACCCGGACCCGGGTGGAAGTGAGTGCCATGCTGGCGCACGATGATCTCGCCCGCGCTGACGAGTTGTCCTCCGAACCGCTTCACGCCGAGCCGCTGAGCGTTCGAGTCCCGGCCGTTCCGGCTGGACGAGGCGCCCTTCTTGTGTGCCATCTCAGCCCTTCTCTCCGGAGTTGGCGCTGGCCTTCTTCCTCGAGCTGGCACTGGCCTTCCCGGCGCTGATCTTGGTGATCTTCACCTGCGTGTACTTCTGCCGGTGACCCAGCCGGCGCCGGTAGCCGGTCTTGTTCTTGTAATGCACCATGTTGATCTTGGGCCCGCTGGCCGGTCCGACGATCTCAGCGGTGACCTGATATCCGCCGAGCACCGCAGGGTCGCTGATGACCTTATCGTCGTCGACGATGAGCACGGCGGGCAGCGTCAGGCTGGAACCGACCTCGCCGACGAGCTTGTCAACGGTCAGGACGTCGTCGACGGCCGCCTTCTCCTGCCTGCCGCCGCAGCGCACGATCGCGTACACCGTGAACTCTCTCTCCCTAATGCTGGCCCGCCGCGAGATTCGCGGATTCAGCTCGACATCGATGCGAGCGGGCTGCTGCCTTACGCACGGCACAACCTGCGGCCGACAGCCGCCGGGTCTATCCTGTGCGCCGACCACAAAGGCTACCAGACGCTGCGCCCGCTCAGATCGCCGCGGCCGGCGCCTCACTGGTCTGCTGATCGTCCGGCAGGTCGGCGCTCCCGACGCCGCCGCCATTGTCCGCTGCGGGGTCGCTTGCGGGCACGGCAGGCGCCCTGCGCCTCCGGCGGGCGGCCGGACGCTTGGTCTCGCCATCATCGCCTTCCGCAGGCCCGGCGCTCTCCGCCCGACCGGCACTCTCGGCCTGACCGGCGCGGTCGGCCTGACCGGCGCCGTCCGCCGTCCCGGCGCTCTCGGCCTGACCGGCGCGGTCGGCGTGACCGGCGCCGTCCGCTGTCCCGGCGCGGTCCGCGTGACCAGCGGCACGCACCCGACCGGCACTCTCGGCCTGGCCGGCGCGGTCCGCCGTCCTGGCGTCCGCCCAGGTGCCGCGGGCTGCTGCGGTGCCTCGCGCCGCCACGGCGCCGCCGACCATGACAGGGCCGACGGTGACCACTGGCCCAGCGGGCGGCGCGGGCTTGCCAGCCGGGAGGGACGGCGGGCCGGCAGCCGGACTCGGCTCGCCCGGGGATGTTCCGGCTGCAGCGGCGGCCAGCGCAGGCCCAGCGGCCGAGGCAGGCCCGCCGGCCGAGGCAGGCCCGCCGGCCGGGGCAGGCCCGCCAGCCAGAGCGGCCGCGGCGACCTGCCCGCTGCCTGCCTCATCCGCCTCGTCTGTGCTGCCGGCTCGATCGGCAGCCACAGCTGGCTGTTCGCTCTTCCTGCTGCGGCCTGAGCCGCCGGAACCGCGCCCGCCGCGGCGGCCGTTCCTGCCCTGGTCGCCGCCCGCCGCCCGGTCATCCTCGCCCGGCCTGCCGCGCTGGCCGGCTGGTGTGTGGTCAACCGGCTCTAGCGACACGAGCACGCCGCGGCCGTTGCAGTGCTCACATGGCACGGAGAATGCCTCAAGCAGGCCGGAGCCGACCCGCTTCCTCGTCATCTGCACCAGGCCAAGGGAGGTGACCTCGGCCACCTGGTGCTTAGTCCGGTCCCGCGCGAGGCATTCAAGCAGCCGCCTGAGCACCAGATCGCGGTTGCTCTCCAGCACCATGTCGATGAAGTCAATGACGATGATCCCGCCGACGTCCCGCAGCCGGAGTTGCCGGACGATCTCCTCGGCAGCCTCCAGGTTGTTCCGGGTGACGGTCTGCTCCAGGTTGCCGCCGTGGCCGGTGAACTTGCCCGTGTTCACGTCGATGACGGTCATGGCCTCGGTTGTGTCGATCACCAGCGAGCCACCGCTCGGCAGCCAGACCTTGCGGTCCAGCGCCTTGGCGATCTGCTCATCGATCCGGTAGGCGGCGAAAACGTCCTGGTCGCTCTCCCACCGGCTGAGCCTGTCCGCCAGATGCGGTGCGACGTAGCGGACGTACTCATCCACCATGTCCCACTCGCCGTCGCTGGAGATGACCAGGCTGGTGAAGTCCTCGTTGAAAATGTCCCTGACCACCCTGATCGTCAGGTCAGGCTCGCTGTAGAGGAGCTCGGGGGCGGTGGCGGTCTTCGCCTTCCGCTCGATGGCCTCCCACTGCGCGGACAGCCGGGCGACGTCCTGCGCAAGCTCCTCCTCGGCGGCCCCCTCGGCGGCCGTCCGGACGATCACCCCGGCGTTCTCCGGCATGACCTTCTTCAGTATCTGCTTCAGCCTGGACCGCTCGGTGTCGGGCAGTTTCCTGCTGATCCCGGTCATCCCCGATCCGGGCACGTACACCAGATAGCGGCCGGGCAGGCTCACCTGGCTGGTCAGCCGGGCGCCCTTGTGCCCGATCGGATCCTTGGTGACCTGCACGAGGATCGACTGGCCCGACTTGAGCGCGGACTCGATGCGCTTGGACTCGCCTTCGAGCCCGCTGGCATCGAAGTTGACCTCACCGGCGTACAGGACCGCATTCCGGCCCTTGCCGATGTCGACGAACGCGGCCTCCATGGAGGGCAGCACGTTCTGCACCTTGCCGAGATAGACGTTGCCGACGTACGACTGGTGGCTGGCCTTGTCCACGTAGTGCTCGACGAGGACGCCGTCCTCGAGCACCGCGATCTGCGTCCGCTCACCGTGCTGGCGCACGACCATGACCCGGTCCACGGCCTCGCGGCGGGCAAGGAACTCGGACTCGGTGATGATCGGCGGGCGCCGCCTGCCTGACTCACGGCCCTCGCGCCGCCGCTGCCGCTTGGCCTCCAGCCGGGTGGAGCCGCGCACTCCCTTGACATCGCCGGACGGCTCGTCGGCTGCGGCGGCGCGGGCGGTGCGCACGTGGACGACGGTGTTCGGCGGGTCGTCCGGTTCGCGGGAGTCGGCATCCGCGGACGATCCGCTGCGGCGCCTGCGCCGCCTGCGCCGGGCGGCAGCGCCGGTCCCTTCGTCGTTCTCCTCGCCGTCTTCGCCGCCGCCGTCTTCCTCGGCTGCCTCGGCCGCGGCCTGGCGCCTGCCGCCGCGGGGCCCGGCGTCCGCCCCGGCGTCCGGCGGCGTGGCCGTCGCCTCGGCGCCGTCCCCGGCGTCCTCGGCATGACCCCCGCGGCCCTTGCCGTGGCTGCGGCCGCCCCTGCGCCTGCGCTTGCCCGGCGCGGCAACGCCGTCGTCGCCGTCCTGCTCTGCTGGCTCTGGTCCGGCTTGCTCGCCGGAACCGTGCGGCCCGGCGGCCTGCCCGGACTCGGCCGCGCCTGCTGCTCTCCGGCTGCCGGCCGTCCTGGCACCGGTGCCGGCGTCGTTGCCGAGCTCCGGTGCCTGGAAGATGACCAGCGGCGGCTGGAAGCCGGCGGCCGGCGCCGCAGAAGCCGTCGTGGGGGTGAACTCCGGCGCTCGGACCGAGCCCGGCGCCCTCGCGGGCCGGGTCGCTCGCGAGCCGGCCGGCGGGGCCATGACCGGCGGCATCGAGACCGGCATGGCAACCGGCGGCATGGCGGCGGGCGGCACGCCGGCCGGCCTGGCAGCAGCAGACGGCGCTGCGGACGGCTGCGCCGGCCCTGGCGGCACCACGGGCGATGCCGCTGCGGACGATGACGCCGCGGACGATGACGCCGCGGACGATGACGCCGCGGACGATGACG
>DATGVY010000412.1:0-5952 GCA_035299845.1 Streptosporangiaceae bacterium | reverse complement strand
CCTCGGGCGGCTGCGCGGGCCGGCTAGGGTACTCGGCGCCACCGGCGCCAACCGGTTCCTGTACGGCATTTTGTTCCTGATGTCGATCCTGCTGTACCGGAACTACTTCTACCGCTCGGCCGGCGCCAACGCGGCGCTCGGCCACTACACGCTGCTCGTCCTCGCCTCGGCGGCAGGGTACGCCTGCGCGGCGCTCGTTACTCCGCCGGTGACCAGGCGGCTGACCAAGCCCGCCTGGATAGCGGTCCTGCTTGCCGCGGGCGCGGTCGTGACCGGCCCGCTGGGCGCGACCTTCGACCAGGCCATGTTCCTGATCATCGGATTCGGCATCAACGTGGTCGGGCAGAGCGTGGCGATCTGCGCGACCACGATCCTGCAGGAAGAGGTGGACGATGCGTACCGCGGCCGGGTGTTCGCGCTCTACGACGTGATGTTCAACGTCACCTTCGTGGCCGGCGCGGCGGTCGGCGCGGCGTTCATGCCGGTGACCGGCAAGTCGTACCAGATGATCGGCCTCGTGACGGCCGGGTATGCGCTCGCCGCAGCTGGCTACTGGCTGCTCGGCCGTCAGCCGGCCGAGCCGCCAGGCACGGCCAGGCCCTCACCCGCCGCCCAGCGCAGCAGTTCCTGAGCGGCCCGCTCCTGGCCAAGCGGGCCATGCTCCGTCCGCAGCTGGCTACTGGCTGCTCGGCCGTCAGCCGGCCGAGCCGCCAGGCACGGCCAGGCCCTCACCCGCCGCCCAGCGCAGCAGTTCCCGAGCGGCCCGCTCCTGGCCAAGCGGGCCGTGCTCGGTCCGCAGCTCAAGCAGGTGCGCGTAGGCCCTTCCCACCAGCGGGCCTGGCGGGATGCCCAGGATCCGCATGATCTCGTTGCCGTCAAGATCAGGGCGCAGCCGGGCCAGCTCTTCCTGCCCGGCCAGGATGTCGATGCGGTGCTCAAGGTCGTCGTAGGACCGGGCCAGCCTGCGCGCCTTCGCCTGGTTCCTTGTCGTGCAGTCTGCCCTGGTGAGGGCGTGCAGGCGGGTGAGCAGCGGGCCCGCGTCCGTGACATACCTGCGGACCGCCGAGTCGGTCCACTCGCCTGACCCGTAGCCGTGGAACCGCAGATGCAGCTCGATCAGCCGCGCCACATCCGTTACCACGTCCTTAGGGAACCGCAGCGCGGTCAGCCGTGACCTGGCCAGCTGGGCACCGACCACCTCGTGGTGATGGAAGGCAACCCGCCCGTCCGGCAGCAGTGACCGCGTCCTCGGCTTGCCGATATCGTGCAGCAGGGCGGCCAGCCGCAGCACAAGATCGGGCCGCAGGCTGTACCGTTCCTCCAGCCCGATGGCTCGGGCGAGCACGGTCAGCGAATGCCGGTAGACGTCCTTGTGCCGATAGTGCTCGTCAGCCTCCAGGCGGAGCATGGGCACCTCAGGCAGGACATGCTCGGCGACGCCCGTGTCGACGAGTATCGAGATGCCGCGCGCCGGGCCGCCCGGATCCGCTGCCAGCATGAGCTTGGAAAGCTCGCCGGAGATCCGCTCCGCGGAGACGATCGAGAGCCTGGGAGCGAGCCGCGTCATGGCCACCGCCAGCTGCGGCGCTACCGAGAAACCCAGCTGGGCGGCGAACCTGGCGGCCCGCAGCGCGCGGAGCGGGTCATCGGACAGCGAGTCCTCCGGCCTGCCCGGCGTCCTGAGCAAGCGGGCGGCCAGGTCGCCGAGCCCGCCGAACAAGTCCACAAGCTCGTACGAGGGCAGCCGCGCCGCCATCGCGTTGACGGTGAAGTCGCGGCGCGCCAGGTCCTCTTCCAGCGATGTGCCGTAGCTCACCGCGGGCTTGCGGGACTCGGGCAGGTAGTGCTCGCTCCGGTAGGTCGTTATCTCCACGACCACGCGCCCCTTGCGCAGCCCCACGGTGCCGAATGCCATCCCGGCCGCCCAGGCGCTGTCCGCCCAGCCCGTGGTGAGTTCAAGCACTTGTTCCGGCCTGGCGTCGGTGGTCAGATCGAGGTCACCAGGGCGCCTGCCCAGGAACGCATCCCGCACTGAGCCGCCGACCAGGGCAAGCTGGTGACCGTGCCGGGCGAAAAGACGACCAAGCTCGGCCGCGGCAGGCGAGGCAGCCGCGAGCAGGCGCGCGGCAGCCTTCCGCTGCTCCGGCTGCAGAAACGGGGAATCCGGCACGGGCATTGAGGGTAGGTGCTGCACGTAAGCTTTGGGAAACCCGGGGAGCCCGGAGGAACCCGTGAAGGGCGTTCGAAGGACGTTCTCAGCCCGCGCCGCAGGCCGTTGTCAGCGACCGTGGGCGGCCGGAATCGCCCGTGCCCAGCCCGGCCGCCGGAACCCGGCAAACGGCAATAGCATTTCCGCCATGCCCTGTCCGTGCCCCGCCTGCCCTCGCCGGGTCCTGGCCGCGCCGAACGCCTCGGCCGGTGATCGCACAGCACGCTCAGGCGTGCGATCCGGCGTGCCAGGCAGGACGGCCGTGATGCGCCCGGAGCCCAGGTGAGGCGACCTGCCAGGACCGCTGCGGCGATCGCCATCGCGGTGGCGATCGCGCCTGCGGCACTGGCGTTCGCCGCGGCGGGGCCTGCCGCGGCGGGCGCGGTCCGCGACCGGCAGCCCGGCGGTGAACTGCCCGTTTCGCTCGCGATCACGTCGGTCCGCCCGGGCTATCTCACGCCAGGCAAGCCGGTGACCGTGTCCGGAACCGTGACGAACACATCCAGGACCCCGATCACCGGCATGACCGTACAACTCCGGTCGTCCCGCATGCCCTTTCAGAGCCGGGGCGCGCTCCAGGTCTACGCCGACGGCGCGACAGTCGCGGACTCCCCGGTATCCGGGGCGGTAGCGCCCATTCCCGGCCCGCTCGGCCCGCACCAGACGGCGCGCTGGAAGGTGCACCTGCGAACGGCCCAGCTCGGGCTGAATGTGTTCGGGGTCTACCCGCTGGCAGCCGAGGCCGACAGTGCCGCTGGCACGGCGCTGGTCACAGACCGGACCTTCCTGCCGTTCTGGCCGGGCAAGCAGGCACCTGGCCCGGCGGTACGCCAGCACATCGCCTGGATCTGGCCGCTGACCAGCGAGCCGCAGCAGTCGGCCTGCCACGGGCTGCTGACCAACAGCCTGGCCGACAGCCTCGGCGTCGGCGGCAGGCTGTCCGGGCTGCTCGCCGCCGGCCGCGCCTACACGGCCAGCGCGCACCTGACCTGGGCGATCGACCCCGCCCTGCTGTCCAGCGCGCAGACCATGACCGGGCCCTACCACTTCGGGGCGACCGCGACCTGCACGCACGCACGCAAGAGACCGGCCAGCCAGGCCGCGAAGGACTGGCTAGCCGGCCTGAAGGCCGCCACGGCCGGCCGGCCCGTGCTCGTCACCCCCTATGCGGACGTCGACGTGGCTGCCTTGTCTCGCCACGGCATGGAGGGTGACCTGCGCAGCGCGTTCGCGGCCGGGCGGTCGGCAGCGACCAGGATCCTCAGCCGGGACTTCAGCGCACCGCCAGGCGGTGCGGCGCGCCCGGGCGGCTCGCAGCAGCTCACCGCGCTGGCGTGGCCGGCCGACGGGATCGCCAACTACGGCGTGCTGAACAGCCTCGCCGTCAGGGGAATCCGCACCGTCGTGCTCGACAGCACCACGATGCCGCCGACTGCCAGCCAGAACTTCACCCCCAGCGCCGTGACGACGACCCCAACCGGCGTCGGGCCGCGAATGCACGTGCTGCTGGCCGACGACACGATCACCCAGATCCTCGGCACCGCCAACCATGGCCCGGCGCCGCAAGGCGAGTCCTTCGCCGTCGCCCAGCGATTCCTGGCCGAGACCGCCATGATCGCGGCCGAGCGGCCGTCACTCACGCGCTCCATTGTCATCGCCCCGCCACGGCGCTGGGATCCGCCGCCCGGCCTGGCCAGCAAGCTGCTGGCCGACACCGTCAGCGCCCCCTGGCTCCGGCCGGTCAGCCTGCCCGCGCTCGCGGGCGCCGACCCGGGCTTGGGCCAGGTGCAACGCCGGCTGCTGCGCGGAACAAGCAAGGGCGAGCTCGGGGTGACGCTGCTCCGCAGGATCAAGCGGCTGGACCGGAGCGCGGCGCTGCTGCAGAGCATCCGGGTGACGAGGGACCAGGCGCTGAGCACCGCGCTGCTGGCGGCGGAGTCATCGCAGTGGCGAGGCGACGGAGCGCGGGCGCGTAACCTGGCCGGCCGGATCTCGGCCTATCTTTCCAGCCAGCAGCGCTCCATCGGGATCATCGGGCCGGACCGGGTCACGCTCGGCGGCCTGTCGGGAACGCTGCCCGTGTCCATCTCCAACGGCCTGTCCTATCCGGTCCGCGTCAGGCTGGCCGTGACACTGCCAGGTGACGGGCGCATTACGGTCAGCGCCCCGCTGGCGGCGGTGACGGTGCGGGCGGGCACGGACGTGACGCTCAAGCTCCATGTCCGCGCGGCCACGGTGGGGTCGACCACGATCCGGCTGAGCCTGCTCACGCCCAACGGCGCGCCGCTGCCAGGCCGGCCGGTGCCGCTGACAGTGCAGGCAACGCATTTCGGCACGCTCGCGCTCGTGATCATCGGCGCCGCGCTCGCCGTGTTCGTGCTCACTTCCGCCCGGCGGGCGTTCACGCGCGGGCGCGCAGACCCGCCCGGGCCCGGCATGGACGAGCCGGCTCCTGACGGCGCGGACAGCCCGGATCCGCCCGGCGTGGCGGAAAGAGCCGATAACGTCGGGACTGACCGAGCCGATGACAACCATCCACCGGAGGATCCGGATGAGTACGCCAGCGCCCCCGGCAGGACCGACCGCCGCTGACAGTGGCGGCGGCCCGGCAGCCGACGGCCTGGATGCCCCGGTCGCTGCGCCGCAGCGCCCGGCAACCGCGGATGACGCCAGCCTGGTCCGGTCCAGCGGCATCATGGCCCTTGGCACGCTGGCATCCCGCGTCACGGGATTCCTCCGCACGGCGGTATTCGGGTACGCGCTGGGCGCCGCCACGCTGGGCGATGCGTACAACAATGCCAACACGCTGCCGAACGTGGTCTACAACCTGGCTCTCGGCGGCATCCTGACCAGTGTCGTCGTTCCTCTTCTTGTCAGCGCGGCCAAGCGGGACAATGACCGGGGCGAGGCGTATGACCAGCGGATGTTCACGCTGGGCGCACTCGTGCTCGGTGGCATCACGCTCGTGGCGACGCTGGCAGCCGGACCGCTTGTCGACCTGTACGCCGCCTCGGTGCATGGCTCAGAGCGCTCCGTCATGGTGGTGTTCGCCTACTTCTTCATCCCGCAGATCTTCTTCTACGGGGTGAGCTCGCTGGCCGGGGCGATACTGAACGCGCGCGGCCATTTCGCGGCGCCGATGTGGACGCCCGTGGTCAACAACGTGGTGGTGATCGCCGTCGGCCTGCTGTTCATGGTCACGGCGGGCCTCAACCTCAGCACGGCCACGATCCCGTCCGGCCAGGTCCAGCTACTGGGGATCGGCACCACGCTCGGGATCATCGCGCAGACCGCCGCGCTGATACCCGCGCTGCGAAAGGTCGGCTTCCGCTGGCGTCCCCGGTTCGATTTCCGGCGGGCCGAGATTACCGGGATACGGCGGATGGCCGGCTGGATGTTCGGCTACATCGCCACCACCCAGGTGGCCTTCCTGATCACCACCAGGGTGGCCAACGAGGCCGCGGTGCGCGCCAATCATCTCCATGGGTCGGGATATACCGACTACAGCTATGCCTGGCAGCTGTTCCAGATGCCGTATGCGATCGTGGGCATCTCGGTGATCACGGCATTGCTGCCAAGGATGAGCGCGCACGCTGCCGACGGCAAGTATGACCTGGTCAGCGGCGATTTCTCCACCGGCGTCAGGCTGTCTTCAGTGATCGTCGTGCCGGCCGCCGTCGTCCTGGCCATGCTAGGGCCGCCGCTCGCCGAGGTGCTGCTCGGCTACGGCAGCATGTCCTTCG
>DATGVY010000411.1:0-12346 GCA_035299845.1 Streptosporangiaceae bacterium | reverse complement strand
CTGGCCGCGGCACCACCGGAATGGCCCCACGGTGCTACTGGTTTCCTGGCCGAGCAGGGCGGCGGCGGTGAGCTGGCCGAGGGCCCGCTGGTGGGTGGTGAGCAGCTCCCGTGCGCGGGCTTCGGGTCTGGTCAGCAGGGCGCTGACTTCCTGGTCGGCCAGCCACTGGATGTGCTCGGAGTAGCCGCGCGGGGCGGCGATGATCCCGAGGTATCCGACGCCGACCAGCGGGATCGAGCCCAGCGTGCGCCCGGCAGGTCGACAACGTGGATCATCGCCAGGCCGGTGATCCCGAAGAGGAGATCAAGGGCTGTGCCCCAATGCGAATCACGCTACATGCGGTAAGCGCTTCCGCCGCCCTATGCTGACAGGTCATCGCCCGCATGCCCGTCCGCAGGTGCCAGCGCCGCTCCGAGTTCCGGGCCGCCGGGCGATTCGCCCAGTAGCATGAGGAGTTCATCGGCGGTTGCCGTCGCGGCAGATATTACCGGTCGCCTGAGTTCGCACCTTGCCGCATCGATCGCGGACAGTGATGGCATCTGGACGCATGCCGACAACACCACGGCGTCTGCGTCGGCAAGGTCCAGCTGACTTGCGTGGTCAACGAGCTGTCCCGGATCCAGCCGTCCCACTTCGACGTTGTCGGCTATGCCCAGGCTCACCGAAGCCACCACCTCAATGCCATAGGCGGCTAGGTACTCGATCACAAGCTTGGTAAGCGGCCTGACGTAGGGCGCCACGATGGCGACCCGGGCCGCGCCGAGCCGCTTCAGCTGGCGCACGAGCGCGCCAGCGCTGCTGGTCACTGGCGCACTGCAGCCAGCCCCGGCCAGGGTGCCAGCCAGGCGCGCCTCGGCTGCCTCGTGTGCCCCTGCCCCTTCAGCCATGACCGCGATAAGGCATGCGTAAGCGACGGCATCGACGCGGGCGTCGGCGATCTCACGAGCACACCGATCGCTCTCGGCGACCATGCGGCGAAGCGATTCAGCGTCAACGCGGTGCAGCACCGCCCGGCTTGAGTGAAAGGTGAATGGCCTGGTGCTCGCCGATGGGTGGCGGGCAAGCAACTCCGGAAGCTCGGTCTCCATCGTGACGTTCGAGCTCGGGACGATCAGCCCGATCCGGCGCGGGCTGGTCATGGACCGCCGGTCCGGCTGTCGGCTGCGAACGCGCCGTGTCCCAGGGACACGGCATCGTCGAGTGCGGCCATTGCCTGCGCGAGCAGGGGCTCGGCCAGCTGCTGAGCGTCGCGAATGCGGATCCGGGCCGTCATGTACTCGTATTTCGCCCGCGCCTGCCCGATGTCGCACTCACCCGCAGTCACCCAGCGGGCCACCGTTTCCTGCAAGGTCTCGAGGAACGACAGCGAGTCACCCGCCTGCACGAGGTCGGCCCCGCCAAGGCCGCCGAATTCGTGCAGCGTCACTAGCCTCTCGACTTCAGCTACCGAGCAGCCGTTCGCAGCCGCGTTCTGCTCCTGCAGCCAGGTTCCCACGATCGCGCCGGACCTTGCCGCGTGGGCGTACAGGTAGTGCGGATCGTCCCAGCGACCGTGCCGCTTGTCGAACACGGGCCCGCCAGGAAACATCCGCTCGATGTCGTGCGTGACCGCCGCGAGCCGCATCTCAAGGGATGCGCCGCTGTCGAGATACACCACCCAGTCCCGCGCCCGCTCGAGATGCCAGGCCTGGCTATAAGGAGCGATCCAGGTGACGGCCCGTGTCTCGATCTTGGTGCCGAGCGGCGCGCGAGGCGCCTCGCCGGTCGGTAGCACGACGCCGTACCGTCCTTTCGTTTCCTGGCCGGGCGCGGTCATGACCCGCTGGCCCCGTGCTTCGATACAAAGGACTCGATCTCTCGTGCCGTCTGGTCGAGGTTGTCCCACGGGATCATGTGCCCGCACCCGGTGACCGGGATGACATCGGCCCGCGGGTTCAGCCGGGCGAGGTCAGCGGCTTCGGCTGCAGTTACCACGGGGCTCTGATCACCGAAAAGCAGCAGCGCGGGCGGCTCCACATTCCGCCACACTGGCTCGAACGCCTCCAGGTGGAACCACGCATAGCTCTCGACGACGGCGAGCTCGTCACAGGAGGCAAGCCACTGGCCGCGCGCGGCGATCTGCTCATCGGTCCACGTCGGGTAGTGCTCGCGCGCCTCTTGCTCGCCCCGCCCGGCCCGTGCTCCCTGTATGCCGTTGACGAACTGGTCGAGGCCCGTCGGGTAGGGGCGGCGGCCGGGTCCGGACAACGGCGGATCGATGGCAATCATGCCAGCGGAGCAGCCAGGGAATCGGGCCCGCGCTGCCGCGACCACCCGTGCCCCGAGCGAATGTCCGACGAGTACCGGCCGCGTCAGGCCGGCGTGCTCAATGAGGGCGAGCACGTCATCCGCGTAGTCGGACGCCCGGTGGGCACCGGATCCGGCCCGCTCGGAAAGGCCCCTGCCGCGCATGTCGAGGACGTAGACGTCCCCCACCGCAGCTGCCAGGCGGCCCGCCACGAAGGCGAATGCGCCCGCCGGGGTCGTAATGCCGGGGACGATCACGAGCGGGCACCCGCCTTGCCCGGCGTGGCGGGCCGCGTGCAGCCTCAGCGCGCCCGAACGGAAGAACACCGACTGCGGCAGGGTCACGCCGCACCGCCAGGCCGGACCGTAGCGTCGCCGTTGCTCATCAGGTCGCGCTCCTCCCCTGCAGTTCCTGCGCCGCGATGCCGCCGAAGGAGCTGGCCTGGCGCGAGCCGAGGATTGCGACAAGGACCAGGTAGACGATTCCGCCCCCGAGAGCTGCCATCAGCCAGGAGAGATCGACTCCTTGCACCGAGCTCTCCAGCGCGCCGGTGAAGAGGCTGGTAGTGGAGAACAGCAATCCGAGTGCCACGCCGACAGCCCAGGACGCGAACGCGATCGGGCTGAGACCGTGGTTGTACCAGTACCGGCCGCGCTCGCCGGGCATGGCGAAGGTATGCAGCTCGACCGGCGAGTACCGGCCCTTCCTCCGGAGGAAGTCGATCCCCACGATCACCATCCACGGCGTCGCGGTGACGATCATGATGGTCACGAACGACTCGACGTTAATGAGGAAGTTTGTCGCGACGACGAACACATAGGTGAGGCCGAAAACGATGGCTGAGAGCCCGACGGCAGTCTGCCACCGCTTCACCCGGAAGAAGAACGGCCATGAGCCGATATCGAGGGCGGCGTTGTACAGGGACATGCCGGCGCTGGCGATGTTCGACGCGAGGCCGAGGACGATCAGTGCCGGCAGCAGGAACCAGGTCGGAGTGGCCGCCGTGAAACCAGGCACGAAGTTCCCCGCCTGGCTGACGAACGCCGTTGCGGCGAAGGCCGCCGCGACCATCGCCAGCCAGCAGCCGAGGAAGATCCCGGCGAACCCGTAGGCTCCCACGACTCGCGATGAGGCGTTCGACGGGATATACCGCCCGTAGTCGCCGACGAACGGCCCCCACGAGATCGGCAGCGACGCGGCCGTTGTCGCTGACAGGAACCAGGTCGGCCAGAAGCTGCCGAGCAGGTAATTGCCGCCATGGGTGACGTGGAACTTGCCAGCGAAGACAGCGAAGATCAGGAGGCCGACAATGATCGACGCGATCGTGATCGCCCGGTCGCTGCGTTCGAGCGTGCGGTGCCCGAGAACCGCGGACAGGCACGTCACGATCAGCACGATCAGCATCGCGAGCGACAACGCGGTAAGACTGGTGGAGGTGCCGAACCACCGGTTGAAGGTGTAGATGATCGCCTCGCCGGACGTATAGACGAGGATGATGAAGAAGCCGACGGCGATGAACCAGGTGATGCCCGATCCGAGCAGCCTGCCCCGCACGCCGAATGCCGCTCCGCTCGACACCTGAATGTTCGTTCCCGTCTTCGGGCTGACCGGCGTCACGGCCAGGAACACCAGCGAGCCCACGATGGACCCGACGGTGATCGCAAAGAAAGCCGCCCACCAGCCGAGCCCGAAGGCGATCGCGAGCGCGCCGAAGAACATGTTCCCGTAGCCGAACTGCGGCCCGAAGAACACCGTAAAGAGCTCCCGGGGCCTCGACTTCCGCTCGACGTCCGGGATCATGTCGATGCCCCGGGTCTCGATGCTGCCGAAGTCATCTCTCGCCTGGCCGGCGGCGACGGCCGCGCCGGCCTCCAGGCTCATCACGTCGCCCGCCCGGCCCCGTCGCGGACCTGACTGTCCGGCCGCATCTGGCCCGGTCATTGCCGTGGCCGCATCTCGTTGACGACGACGTCGCCAGCATTGATGATCTGCCGGTCGTCGAGGTAGAGGGAATAGCCGTGCAACGGGATGTCGAGGTGGCAGGGCGAGGCGTTCTTCCCGCCGAGTTCCTGGTTCGGCCCGGTAGCGAAGAGCACGTTCCCGTAGAACGACCGTCCTTCCTGGCCGATGCCCCGGGTGTCCATCATCGGCCCGGACCACAGCGCCTTCTCGTTCAGTCCCCAGCCGATGTGCGAGATGGCATACCCGTCTGGGTCGTGGAACTGGTCCATGTAATTCCGCATGAGTTCGGCGTCCAGCTCACCAGACAGGTCCACGATCCGGCCGTCCTCGATGCGCAAGGTGATCGGAGTGCGGATGTGGGACTTGAACGGATAGAGGATCGACCCTGGCGCGAGCACCATCGTGCCGTCCACGCCGTCGTCGTACGCGCCAGTGAACAGGAAACCGGATGGCCAGTGGTCCCAGCGCCCGGGCTCGTCGGTGTAGCCGTATTCGGTGATGACCGGATAGCGTCCGAGCCGGTAGACGAGCCTGGTGCCGTTGTCGTGCTCGATGCGCAGGCTCTCGGCCGACGAAAGCAGCTCACCCGCGAACTCGACCCGCTCGCGGAGTTCCGGCGTCGGCAGCAGCCGGGTCAGCACATCTACTGGTTCGACCGCTAGCAGGACGCGGGTGCCGGACGCCTGGATCTCAAGCTGCTCCTTGGAGAACAGCATGAACACCAGGTCGATGACGATGGCGGCCTCCTTCAGGGCGGCCATGGCGGCCGGGTGACCGCTGAGCGGCGTCTGGCCGACCTCCCACGCACCACCCCCTGCGCCGCGGTTGGCCGGCACGCGCACGTGGTAGGGCAGGGCGCCGAGTTCCTTGGCTGCCTGCATGAACGCCGCTGCGTGGCCCATCAGCTCGCCGGCCGCGTCCGAGCTGAGGATCGCGACTGCCTCGCCTTCGTGGACGCCGCACAGACGCAACTCGTCGCGGCAGACATTGACGAAGTCGTAGTCCATGTCACTCCCCTTTCATTAGGACGGTCTCGATCGAGACCAGATCGCGCAGGAATCCCGCGTCGTCATGGCTGACGCTCACCGCCTGGACCCCCACCGGCAGGGCATCGGACCGGCGCCAGGCGGGCACGTTCGCGGCGGGCAATCCGAGGAGTGTCCAGGGCCTGCACATGACCGGATCGCCGGTGAAATCGAGGCCCTCGGGGGCAACCCCGAGCGCACTTGGCGTGATGAGGAAGTCGGTGGCACCGGCGAGTGGCGCCAGTATTGCCAGCGCGGCCTCTCGTGCCTCAACCGCCGCCAGGTACTCCTGAGCCGGGCAGCGGTCTCCGCGTTCCACGATCGCCTGGGCGCTGTCCGAGATCTGCCGGACCTGCGGGCCGAGCGCGCGGCGCAGGCTGCGCGCAACCTCGACGGCCATGACCGTTTCGTGGTGCTGGGGCAGATGCAGCCAGCCTGGCGGCATCGCCATCTCCAGCACCTCCCAGCCGGCCCTGGCCAGCAGGTCAGCGACGCCGCTGAGCGCGTCGCTGACATCGGAGTCTGGCACCGCCCACTCCTCGCCGGAGAGCACAGCGACCGTGCGGCGGGCCGGACGTGCCCGAGGCGGCACAGCCTGGCCCGTTGCGGCGTGCAGCGCCCGGTAGACCAGCGCAAGGTCGGCGGCCGACCGTGCGAAGAGGCCCAGCGTGTCCAGCTGCCCGGCAAGCTGCCACACGCCCTTAGTCGATGCCCAGCCCCTGGTCGGCTTGAAGCCGTAGATGCCGCAGTAGGCGGCCGGGCGGACGACCGAGCCAGCCGTCTGAGTTCCGAGAGCGACCGGCACCATGCCTGCAGCGACCGCCGCCGCGGACCCGCTGGATGACCCTCCTGGGGTCCGGCCGATATCCGCCGGATTCCGCGTGCGCGTCGGCTGGAACATCGCGAATTCCGTGGACTCGGTCTTACCGACCACCACCGCACCCGCTTGCCGCAGGCTCCGCACCACGTCAGCGTCGACGGCCGGCTGGTGGTCGCTGTATAGCGGCGAGCCGTAGCCGGTCGGGAGATCGGCCGTGTCGATGACGTCCTTTACCCCGACCACCAGGCCGTGCAACGGTCCGGCCGCACCGTCGCCGAGTTCCTTCGCGCGCCGGATGGCTGCTTCTTCGCCGACGACCCGGAACGCGCCGATTACCTCGTCAGCCGCCCGGATGCGGTCCAGCGACGCGGTGACAAGTTCCGTCACCGACCGCGCCCCCGTCGCGGCAGCCGCTACCGCCTGCGCGCCGGTGAGCTCATCGCGCGCGGCCAGCATGGCCAGGCCGGTTGTGGCGCGGTCGTTCATGGGGCGCCGCCGTCGAGAATGCGGCCGCTCAGCCGCCCGAGGATCAGATCGATGCCGCTGCCCGCGGGTGCCGCGCCGCGGGCCCGATGAGCGGGTTCGGCCGTGATCGGCCGTACCTGAAGCGCGAAGAGCGACTCGCCGGGGCCATCGCTCTCGACGGTGCCGATCGCCCACTCCACGTCGAGCCCACGGCCGAGCGCCGACTCAAGCTCGGTGGCCATCGCCAGGAGCGCAGCGATCTCCTCGTCGGTGATGGACCATGCCTCTCGCCGGGCGGCTTCCACGGGCCGGCGCTGGACAAGGCGCCCGTCCGTCGGCAGCCGGTGCTCGGCCGCCTTGGACCCGAGGCTCCGCTGGGTGACCTGGCCGGTGATCTTGTTGACCTCGAAAAGGTCCGGCGACACCTCGCCGCCGACCACGGCCTCGCCCAGGCCGTAACTGGACTCGATGACGACCAGGGAGCGGTCGGCGGTGCGCGGATGCTGGGTGAACATGACGCCCGACACGCGGGCATCCACTAGTTCCTGCACGATGACAGCGACGCTCTGGCCGGCCTCGGCAATGCCGCGCTGGCTGCGGTAAGACTCCAGGTGGGGCGCAAAGGCGGAGATCCAGCACTCCTCGACCTTGCCGATCACCTCATCCGCGCCGCGCGCGCCAAGGAAGGTCATGAACTGCCCGGCGCAGCTCGCGTCGGCTGAGTCCTCGATGGTCGCGCTGGACCGGACCGCGACCGGGATGTCGGCGCCGTGCCGCCCGCCAAGGGCGGCATATGACCGCTCGATCGAGCGCCGGACCTCCTCGCCAGCTGCCTGCCGCTGCTGGCTCGCAGCACCGCCCGGCCCGGCGGCGCGGCTCTGCACGTACTCGGCGAAGGCCGAGGCGGCGATGACGAACGAGCCCGGGACTCGCTGGCCGGCCCGGAGCAGTGAGCCAAGCCCGGCCGCCTTGCCCCCGACCTCGCCGACATGTTCAGCGCGGCAGTCCGCCGTGGCCACGACATACCGCGGCAGCAACAGCCGATCGTGCCCACCGCGGGGTCTGGTCATGTGCTTGTGCCCGCCGTATCCGCCGCCGCGCCAGCCTGCTGGCCTGCCGCCGCCGCTGCGCCAGCCTGCTGGCCTGCCGCCGCCGCGGCAGCCTGCTGATCGGCCCTGTCGGCGTGGCCAGCCTGGCCGGCCGGGTCACTGGCGCGCGCGAGAATCGTCACGACCCCGGTATCGCCGTCGACCCGCAGCCGGTCGCCGGTGCGGACAATCTCAGTGCCGAGGCCGGTCGCCACCACTGCGGGGAGCTGATACTCGCGGGAGACGATGGCGGCGTGCGACATGATGCCGCCGCCATCCGACACCGCGGCGGCGATGCGGGCGAACACGATCGACCAGCTCGGGGCCGTGAGCGGGCAGACCAGGATCTCCCCATCAACGAGCAGGCTCAGCTCGTCTACCTGACGCACCACGCGGGCGATGCCTTCGGCAACTCCGGGGGAGGCGGCGAGGCCCCGGAACTCGTTATCTGCACTGTCCCGGCTCTCGGCAGCCAGCCACCGGTTGATGGTGTCGGTGTTGATGCCGAAGAGCGTTACCGTGATTGGCTCGGTCACCTTGTCCGGGGGCACGCCGAGCGCCGCCGGGGGGCGCCATGCCTCCAGCGCGGCGTACATCTGACGCCGCCGGGCGATCAGCTCACGCCAGGTGACTTCCCCGCGGGTCGGCACCCCGACCGCCCAGCGGGCCTCCATCTCGTAAAGCAGGCTGTAGACCTCGTAACGATGCAGGTAGAAGATGTCGTCGTCGCGATCGAGCAGCCCGCCGGCGACAATGACCGCGCCGAGGTCGCGCGCCTTGTTGAAGAAGATCGAGTGGTGCCAGTGCTCGACGTAGAAGTTGTGGTTCTCGACAAACGGAAACACCTGCCGCACTAGCGCGAGCAGGTTGTCGAACGCGGTCGCCTCGTGGTCGTCCAGCAGGCCGCGGTAGCCCTGCGAGAGCCGCTCGCGCTCCCGCCGCAGGCCCTCCAGGGGACGCGACAGAACCTCGTTGCGCTCAACCCGGCTCACGTAGTCGCGGAGCGCGGCGAAGGGGGGACGAAGGTCGTCGATCCAGGCCCGATTGGCGTGGCAATAACCCGCGCCCGTCGAGTAGTAGAACCACGGGTCCTTGACCTGATCAAGCTCCTGGAGCCACTGCAGGCCAGCCGGTGACCGCCGCAGCTCGCTGATCACCGCGGCCGGCTCGCCCGGTGCCTTGATCGCGTCACCGACGCCCAGCTCCACAGCGCGGGCGGCGAGCCGCCGTAGTTCCGCGTCGGGACGATACAAGATCACTTCGATGCCCGCCACCATCCGTGCGACCAGGTCGTCGGTGATCGCGGGGAAGTGGCTTCGGCAGAACTCAAGGAACGTCAGGTACGCGCCGTAGGCCAGGTTCAGCATCTCGAAGTGGTAATAGGCCATCTCGTGCATGTTCTCGAGCAGGCGGCTGTACCTCGTCAGCAGGTCGAAGGCGGTCGTGGTGCCGCGGGCAGACAGGACGGTCTCCGCTGGCTCGCGCTCGGCGAGCGGCTCGAAGCGGATCGACTTCAGCCGGTCGATGCAGTCCGTGGCCTTCGTGACCCAGTTGTCGTAGATCTCGTCCCAGTTCTCGAAATAGTGGCGGGCCCGCTGCTGGAAGACCGGCTCGCGCTCGGCGATCATCGCCGGGTCATCGATGACGTTCGGGCTGAGATACAGGTACCCGTTCACGATCCGCTGCTCGATTCCGAGCGCGGTGGGAAGGTTCCAGACCCGCGTCGTGTACTGGTTGAGCGATACCAGCCAGCTTTCCGGCATCATCAAGTCGAACGGGTAGACCGGCTCAGGGTTGTGCATCTGGTCGAAGAACCAGAGCTTCTGCTCGTCCCTGTCCCGCATCTCAGGGCCGAAGAGCAGGTACGACGGGTACATCGACTCCCAGCCCTCGGCACCGGGCGGGGCTTCGACGTGATACGGATTCCGGAACGTCCCTCGGTCTGGGGCCATGCTTCCCGTTGTCCCCCTCGCTGCTCAGATTCCTCGCGTGACTCAGTGCTGACAGTGCCGCCGGCTGACCACGGTGAAGCGGTCATCATGCGAGGACCATGCGGCCAGTGGGCTCATCGTTGACGACTGCCGCCCGATTTGGGAAGAGAAACGTTCCGTCAGAGTGAACAGCGTTCCTTGTTACGGAACCATGCCTCCACAGGCCGCGGCGGTCCGCAGCATCTCCCGGCTGGCGGCGGGCGCTCTTCGGCAGCAGCAGCAGCCGCCGCCCGGCGGAAGCGTCGATCGCCGTCGGCCGCAACCGCCCTGGAAGGAGGGCACATTGCTGGTCAGCGGTAGCCCGAGCCGCTCCACCACATCGATTCTGTGCTCATGAGCTGGCTTGCGGCGGCTTGCACCCGGCGGGCCATCGGGGCGATGTGCTCACCCGACACCCTGGTGACCGGCCCCGCAACCGAGATGGCCGCCCTGGCGACCCGGGTGCGGTCGAGTACTGGTGCCGCGACCGACGCGAGGCCCGGCTCGTCCTCCTCGATGCTGTATGCGTAGCCTCGCCTGCGAGTCTCGGCCAGGCATCGCAGGAACTGCTCCGCCGTCCGGATGGTCCGCGGCGTGCGCCGCTCGAAGCCCTGGGCGATCGCGGCCTCGGCGACTGCCGGGTTGAACGCGGCGACGGCCTTGCCGGAGCTGGTCAGGTGAATCGGCCGCACGCGCGCGACCCGCGAGGAGAACCGGAGTCCGTGGTAGCTCTCAAGGCGCTCGATGTAGAACATCTGACCGCCTTCTGGAACGGCAAGGTGAACGGTCTCGCCGGTCTGCGCGCGCAGCGACTCGAGCAGCGGGAGCGCGAGCCCCCTGAGCTGGTTGCGGCCGGCCACCACCTCACCGAGCTCATGCAGCCGGATGCCGAGCCGATAGCACTTCGTCTCGGGAACCTGCTGGACATAGCCCTTTGCGCAGAACGTGGTAAGGATGCGGTGGGCAGTGCTCTTGGCGATCCCTAGCCGGCGGCTGAGTTCAGCCACGCCGAGTTCAGGCTCAGCCGCGAGACAGTCGAGCAGGTCAAGGGCCGTGCCAAGGGAACGGACGCCGTTCACGCCGGTTTCTGCGCGGCCGCGGTCACGGCCTGCGTGCTCAGTCATGTCATCTCACCGGCTCTGCGCTGGTCCGGCCGCCCTGACCGGTCCGGCCGCCCATGCTGGTCCGGCCGGGCTAGGCCGGCTCCGAGCCGATGGCCGAGGCCCCGCACGGCAAGCCGGCCTGCCCAGCCGACGTGGCTGCGCATCAGACCCGCCGCCTCCTGACAGCGGCCATCCCGCAGCGCACCGGCGATGGCCCGGTGCTGGCGCTCGGCCTCGGTGAGATCCTCGGTTGAGTAGGGGATGCTCGATCGGTAGCCCTCCGGGATCGCCGATACCTGCCGGATGAGCGCGTAGAGCCGGGGACTGCCGGACGCCTCGGCGATGCCGTAGTGAAACTGCATGTCGGCCCTCAGCTGTTCGGCGGCCGCGGCACCGTGCAGCTCGGCCAGCCGGTCGCAGCTCCTGTCCAGCAGGCCGATCAGTTCCGGCGTGGCCCGCTGTGTCGCCAGGCTGACTGCCTCTGACTCGAGCAGCCCGCGCAGGTGGTAGATCTCGGCGATGTCGTCCACGGTGAGCCTGAGCACGGTGGCACCCCTGTTCGGGGCGAACCCGATGAGCCCGCTGCTGCCCAGCAGGATGAGCGCCTCCCGGATCGGGGTGCGGCTCACGCCGTAGACCGATGCGAGCGTCTCCTCACGAAGCCTGGTCCCTGGCACCAGGTCGCCGTCGAGGATGGCCTGGCTAAGCCGCCGAGCCACTATCTCGGCGGTGCGCTCGCCCCGCACCGGCTCGGCTGGCAATGGCGGATTGCTCACGCGGCACCTCCCCGGCTCTTGAGCCTCCTCAGATTGTATGCAAGTATGCAATCCGCAGGTATCCAGACTCCGCGCCTGGGCGTGGGGGGGACCGGGAGGTGCGAGCCGATGAGCGGGCGCCGTAGGCCGCTGGCCGGCAGGCTGATGGCGGCGGACCCATGCCTGGCGGCGGCCGGCGGGCTGGCGGCGGGCCGTGGGCTGGCGGCGGCCGGCGGGCTGGCGACGGGTTCGCTGTGAAGCCGGCGCCGTTCGGCTTCCACCGGGCGTCCTCGGTCGATCAGGCGGTTGCCTACCTGGCCGCATACGACGGAACTGCGCGGCTGCTCGCGGGTGGCCAGAGTCTCGCCCCCTTGCTCAACATGCGCCTGCTGCGGCCGGACGCACTGATTGACCTCAACGGTATCGAGGAACTGACCGCGATTCGCGCCACCGCGGACCGGACAATCATCGGCGCGATGGTGCGGTATGTCACGCTGGAATACTCGCCCGTGATCGCCGGGCGCCTCCCGCTGCTCGCCCGGGTCGTCCGCCACATCGGTGACCGGCAGGTCCGCAACCGCGGGACCATCGGAGGGAGCCTGGCCCAGGGTGACCCGACCGGCGAGCTGCCCCTGGCTTGCCTGGCGCTGGGCGCCAGCGTCCGCGCCGTCGGTCCGGACGGCACCCGCGAGATTCCGGTTGAGCAGCTCTACCTGGGGTCTTACGCGACGGTTCTTGACCCCTGCGAAGTGCTGACCGACGTCATTTTCCCGCCCGCTCCGGCGCAGTGCGCCTTTGCCGAGTCCTGCCGCCGCCATAACGACTTTGCCATCATCAGCGCTGGCTGCGTTGGCAGCAGGACGCCCGGGGG
>DATGVY010000410.1:0-2179 GCA_035299845.1 Streptosporangiaceae bacterium | reverse complement strand
CAGGTGCTGGCCTGCTGCGGGGCACCGGTCGCCGTCGTCGGCCGGGCTGGCCCGGGCGAGGATCCGGCGGTCGTGCGCGGCCTTGACCAGCTCCGCTCGGCCGGAGCGCGCATTGCCTATGAGGTCATCGACGTAGCCGATCCGGCCGACCTTGCTGCGGCGATGCAGCGCATCGAGCGCACGCTCGGCCCGGTGACAGCGGTCGGGCATGCGGCCGGGGCCGGCCGGCCACGGCTGGTCGCCGAGCTGACCGAGGCCGAGTTCCTGGTACACGCCGCCGCCGAGGCGGCCGGCCTGCGCGACCTGGTGAGCAGCATCAGGACCGAGCGGCTGCGGCTGATCGTCACCTTCGGCTCGGTCATCGCGCGGTACGGAATGGCGGGCGAGAGCCTGCTCGCGCTCGCCAGCGGATCCCTCGCCGAGCAGGCGCAGCGCTTGTCGGACGCCATCGGCGGATGCCGGGCCATGCACGTGGACTGGCCGGGCTGGTCGGACACCGGACTGGGCGAGCGCGCGGACCTGGCCGCCGGGCTTGCCCGGGCGAGAATCCAGCCCATCCCGGTCAGGCAGGGCTCCCGCATGCTGCTCAAGATGCTGGCCACCCCGTGGCTTCAGACACGTGTCGCCGTGCACGGCAGGGTCGGTGTTCCGGCACCGCCGGCCGTGGCCGGCGGCGGACAGCCGCCAGCCAGCAGCGGCAGGTTCCTGCAGATCCAGCGGCTGAGTTATCCGGGCATCGAGCTAGTCTGCGACGCCAGGCTCTCGCTGCGCGCCGACCCGTACCTGGCCGAGCACCGGATTGACGGCATCCCGGTCCTGCCCGCGGCCATGGCCCTGGAGGCGATGGCGCAGGCGGCATCGGCGCTGGCTGGCCAGCCGGTCCGCCGTGCGGCCGACGTCTCGATGATCGCGCCTGTCGTGATCCCGGCCGGCCGGCCGGACAGCGAGGCGGTCATCCGGATCTGCGCGCTGCGTGACGGCGGTACCGTGCGCACCGCGGTGCGGTGCGCGGAGAGCGGCTTCGCCGTTGATCATTTCCGGGCGACGTTCAGCTGCCTGCCGGATGAGCCCGCGGCCACCGGGCTCTTCAGCGAGCCTGCCGGATCTGCCGGGCCGGGCGGGCCCGACAGGCGGGGCGGGCCGGGCGGGCCTGACAGGCGGGGCGGGCCGGGCGGGCCTGACAGGCGGGGCGGGCCGGACGGGCCTGACAGGCGGGGCGGGCCTGACAGGCCTGACAGGCGGGGCGGGCCGGGCGGGCCTGACAAGCCTGACAGCCAGGGCGGGGCGGGCGGGCCTGGCGGGCCTGGCAGGCCGGGCGGGCCGGGCTACGGCGAGAGCCCGGCTACCCACGTGGGGAGCGCGGGGATCGTCGATGGCACGGAGCTCTACGGGCCTATCTGCTTCCAGGCCGGGAGGTTCCGGCGGGTGGCGTTCCTGCCCGAGGTCACTCCGCGGTCCTGCCGGGCGCTGGTCCGGGGCGGAGATGACCAGCCCTGGTTCGAGCCCGGAGCAGACGGTGATCCGGCGCGGGCACCGCTGGTCCTCGGCAACCCCGGGCTGAACGACGCGACCATGCACGTGCTGCAGGCCTGCGTCCCGCACCGGCGGCTGCTCGCGGCCGGATGCGACGCCGTCATGTTCAGCGGCAGGGAGACAGATGGCGTGGTGGAGATCCGGGCCGTCGCAGCGGCCGCGGCACAGGCTGAGGCGCCAGCCGAGGCGGCGGCGCCGCCGTCCCCGCAGCCTGTGCCGCAGCCGCGGTCCGCAGCCCGACCCACCACCCAGGCCCGCGGCCTGCCCGCCGAATACGGATGGGACGTCGATGCGGTCGACGCGGCAGGAAACCTGCTCGTCAGCTGGCGAGGGCTGCGGCTGAGGGATGTAGGGCCGCTGCCCCGCAAGGCGGCATGGCCGGCCCCGCTGCTCGGTGTCTACCTGGAGCGGAGCGCGGCGGAACTCGGCCTGGACGACGCCATCCGGGTCAGCGTCCAGTGCGGGCAGGATGCCCCGCCGACAGCGATGCGGGATCTCGCCCCCGGAGCCGGGCCAGCCTGTGTCGCAACGGGCAGCGGCTACCTTGAGGGCTTCGCGCTGAGGGCGGCAGGCGACTGCGCGGTCTGCAGCTGGCATGCCGCCGACCCGGCGCAGGCCGGGCTGCCGACCGATCCACGGCTGGCCG
>DATGVY010000409.1:0-4677 GCA_035299845.1 Streptosporangiaceae bacterium | reverse complement strand
AATCCGGCCGGGGCCGGGGAGCCTGATCCGCCGAGCGCGCCGGGCGTCAGGCCGGACTGGCGGCCAGACCAGCCATGCACAGCAAGGACGATCCCCGCGACCGCAGTGACCAGCAGCAGCGTAAGCCCGCGGGGGCCCGCTGCGGCACCAGGTATTCGCATGCATCACGACCTCAGTTCAGCCCCGCAGAAACGACCGCACGCTAACGGGCCAACCTGTACGCCAGCTGAACGTTAGCCATGAGCCGTCCCCACGATCAACCCTGCTGAGCTGGCCGGGCGTCGCCGCGGACCGGCAGGAACGGGCCGCCCGGATCGTTCACCGGCCTCTACCTCGCCCGGCAGCCTGGCCCGCTGCGCTCGGGCCGACCTGCTGGTCCAGCCAGTCCTGCAGCGGCGCGGCGGCGTGCAGGAAGTCCGAAACCCGGGACTTGGCCGCCGCCGTGCCCAGCCATGCAGCCACCGGCCAGTCCTGCCACGCGATGAGCCCTTTGTGGCGCAGCAGGCCGATCCGCGGGTGGTCAGGCGGGTACCCCCTGGGTGCGCTCTTGAGGTTCTGCGTCCCGGCGACCTGGATCTGGCCGACGGTGAGCCGGGCGATGATGTCGGCCAGGCTGGCGCCAGACGCGTCGGCGGCAACCGCGCGCCGGAAGCGGTCCAGCTGGTCCGGGGCCATCAGGTAGTAACCGAGGGCGGCGGTCAGCCCGTCCGCACTGAACTTGACGTAACCGCCGGCCTCGAAGGTCGCGTAGATGGCTGTTTTATAAGGCGACTTGTCCGGGCTGAACCGCACGTCCCGGTTCGGGCGGGCGATGCGGCCGGGCCCGAACTCCCCGGCCAGCTCGGCGAGCAATTCGGCCATCGGCGCATGGACCGTGGCCTCATAGACCGGCTTGTGTGCCGCCCAGTACGCCTTCGTGTTGTCGGCCGACAGCCCTCGGTAGAACTCCACCGCCTCCGCGGGCCACCCGGAGAATGCCATGCCAGCAGCCTAGATGAGGGTGCCTCGCGTCGTTCCGCGGCCGGCCGCGCACCCTGGGTCAGCCAGCCAGGCGGGCCGGGTCGATGCGGACGATCTCCGTGGCTAGCGGTACCCAGACGGCTCCCAGCGCGTTGTAGAACTGCCCGCACGAGCGGCCGCAGGAGCCGCCGGCGTTGACCAGGCCAAGCGGCCGGCCGGTGCTCATGCTGACCAGGAGGACCTGCGTGTGCCCTCCCAAGTCGGCTAGCAGCCACAGCGAGTCCTGGCCGGCCTGGAGGAACAGCCCGCCCTGGAAGGAATAGGCCGGGTCAAAGGTCCGGTAGCTCACCACCTGGGTGATGCGCCCGGTTACCGGGTCGATCCTGGCGACGTTCTCGTCGCCGGAGAGCGCCCAGAGCGCTCCCTGGCCGAGGGCAAGATCGGCATCGTTCAGCGTGAACGGATAGCCGGAGCTGTTCACCGTGACGCCGCTCAGCCGGGTTCCGGCCGGGCTAACCTGCCTGACTGTCGAGCCGGCGCCGTACCAGACTCCCTCCGGACCGGCGACGAATGAGTCGACCAGGTTGTGCAGAGTGCCGGTACGCGCATCCACCATGCCGGTCGCCGGGTCGATGCGCAGGATCCGGATGCCGTGCCTGACGCCGGACACTGCCCACAGGTGCCCCAGCCCGTATGCCGCTGAGCCGCAGCCGCCCGGGAGCCTGGTGCGGGACAGGACGCCGCCGGTGGCGGTGTCGATGCGCAGCAGCCGTGCCTGACCAGGGGGAAGGCACGCGTCTAGCCACAGCGCGCCGCCGCCGGAGACCAGTTCCGTGCTGTACGCATGCCTTGCGACATGCGCGCGGACAGTGACCTTGTTCGTCCGGGCATCAATCCTGACGAGCTCGCCCGAGAGCGTCATCGCCCATACATCGGATCCGTTCCCGGCCATGCTGATGACATTCCTGACCGGGATACGGGCCGTTATCGCGCCCGGGTACGCGCTAGCGGCCGGCCGGGCCCGCCGGTGCGAGCCGGGCGCCGCCCGGCCGGACGGCGGCGCATTCCCCGGCGTGCTCTGCATATGCCCGGCCAGGGCCAGGGTGATGGCGGCGCCAATGGCAACGGCAGCCGCAGCGGCCATCGCGAGCCGCCGGCCACGCCGCCTGCCTGACTCTCGCCTCCGGCGCTGAAACTGATGCCAGGCCCTGTCCACTTCATTCTGGCCGTCGGACTTCGCCTGCAGCAGACCCCTCAGTTCCTGCTCGGAAATATCGGCGGCCGGGCCGGGGCCGGCGGCTTCCTCCGCCCCGGCCGCTGCGACGCGCGGCTCAGGCACGTGCCGCCTGCCGGCGGAGTGCGCGAGGCTCACCACCGTCCGCTGCAGGTAGGCCGGAGCGGCGGCTGGATCGCGGAACCAGCGCCACCGGCGGCAGAGGCGGACGAAGGCCTCCTGGACCAGATCCCCGGCCAGGGCCCAGTCGCCTGCCAGTCCGAACGCCGTGCGCACCAACTGCGGATAGCAGGCCTCGAACAGCGACGCAATAGCCTTATCACGCCCTGGTGACTGACTGCCGGAGCTGACTATGTCATCCGCCACGCCTATAAGGAGCGCCGGCCCGCCGAAAAGGTTGCTGCCGTGATGGCTGCCGCTTCTCGGACGTATCACCGGGCCCGCCAGCGTACGTTTCGAGTAGCCAGCCGAGCGCGGACGCCCCTCGCCGCAGCGGCCAGCCTGTGCGTGGGCGCCGCCCGCTGCCCGCAGGCCGCTGCCCGGCCGGCCGCCGCCAGGCCGGCCGCGGTCGCAGACCCGGCACCGATCACTGGCCAGTCCGCTCTGCCGGTTTCCTGGTCGGCGCGCCCGTTTCCGATGGCAATGCCGGGGCACCTGCTGCCGCAGGATGACTCACGAAAGGCAGTCACTCATGAGCATCGCCAGGAAGTTCGCGCACCAGGCCGAAGCGGTCAAAGGCAGCGTCAAGCAGGCCATCGGCCGGCTGACCGGCAACCGGCGCCTGCGCGCGGAGGGCCGCCTTGACAAGTTCAAGGGCAACACCAAACAGACCTGGGCGAAGGTCAAGGACGCCGTCAGGCGCTGACCGCCCGCCGGGACCAGGACGTGCTGGTTGCGGGCCTGCGGCGGGCGACAGCCTCGATCGCGTGACCGCGGCCGGCTGCCCGTCACATCGTGGCGGGGCCGCAGAAGGCACGGATGGCGTCGGCCAGGGCGGCAGCGTAGGCGCGGACCTGCGTCAGGTCGACCCACTCGCCGGCCGAGTGCATGCCGCCGCCGGCCGGGCCGCACACGACGGTGGGCACCCCGGCGGCCTCCCACAGGGCTGATTCCATCCAGTACGGCGCACCGACCGGCGCCGGACCGCGCCCGCAGCGCGCGCCCAGCGCCTCGGCGAGGATGCCGGACAATGCGGCTCCGGCCGCCGCGGACGGGTCGTACTCCCACGCCTCACGCGACAGCAGCAGCGAGGCGCCGGCCTGCACGGAGGAGTCGTCGACCTGCATCGCGGCGAGGAGGGCCTGCACCTCGGCCAGCGCGCGGCCGGCCGCCTCGCCCGGCACGGTCCGCCGCTCGACGACCGCGAACGCGGTGTCCGCCAGCACAAACGGCGACGTGCCGCCGCCGGCGACGGTCGTCATCATCGACCCGGTACCGGCCACGGGATGAGCGGGGCCCGCCGCCAGCGTGGCGTCATGCTCCTCGATGGCGGTGATCAGCCGCCCCAGGTGCGAGACCGCATTGACGCCCAGGGATGCCTGCGACGAGTGCGCCGCCTGCCCGGTGAACGCCACCTCCACGATCGCGTAGCCGCGGTGCGCGACCGCCAGGTCCAGCCATGTCGGCTCGCCGACCAGGCATGCATCCGGCAGCCGGCCGCCAAGGAAGTCAAGCACCGCCTCGGTCCCGGCGCTGGCATGCTCCTCGTCCGCGACCAGCGCCAGCATGACGTCCCCGGCGGTTCCCGCCGCTGCGGCCGCCTCCGCCGCCGTGACCATCGCGGCCACCCCGGCCTTCATGTCGCACGCGCCCCGGCCAAGCAGCCGCCCGGCGCGGCGCCCGCCGGTGACGCGCCCGGCGAACGGCTCGGCCATCCCGGTGACGCCCACGGTGTCCAGGTGGCCGTTCAGCAGCAGGCTGCGCCCTCCGCCGGTCCCGGCATGGCGCGCGACCAGGCTCGGCCGGCCCGGCGCGCCCGCGGCGGGCACCAGCTGCACGGCGAACCCGCCGCGGTCAAGCCGCCGCGCGAGCAGCCCGGCGATCGCGGCCTCGCCCGCGGCCCCGGGCACCAGCCCCGGGTTGACGCTGTCGGTGCGAACCAGCGCCACCGCCAGCTTGACGGCTGCCTCCGCCGCTGTGCTCCCGCTCACCCGCACAGTCCACCACAGCAGCAGGCGGCTGCGAAGAACCCGCCAGGCCAGCGGCCGAGCCAGGCGTGGGCGGAGGTCACGCGCACGTTCGAGCGGTTCGCCGCCGCCGACTACTACCTCTTCAGCGTGCCGATGTGGAACCACGGCATCCCCTACGTCCTCAAGCAGGTCGTTGACGTCATCAGCCAGCCGGGCACGGTCTTCGGCTTCGACCCGGAGCACGGCTACACCGGGCCTGCTCACCGGCCGGAAGGCGGTCGTCGTCTACACGAGCGCCGTGTACGGCGAGGGCCTGCCGCCGTCGTTCGGGACCGATTTCCAGGCGCATTACTT
>DATGVY010000408.1:0-4559 GCA_035299845.1 Streptosporangiaceae bacterium | reverse complement strand
CGACGGCACGGAACTGAAGCTAGTCTCCGGCCTGGATGATTGCTCCCGGTTCTGCGTGATCGCCAAGGTGGTGCGCCGGGCCACCGGCCGCGCGGTCTGCCGGCGTTTGTGGCCGCGATGGCCGCCTATGGCATCCCCGATGAGGTGCTGACCGACAACGGGAAGGTGTTCACCGGCCGGTTCGGCAAGCCCCGCCCGGCCGAGGTGCTGTTTGAGCGGATCTGCCGCAAGAACGGCATCAAGCAGCTGCTCACCAAGCCGTACTCGCCGACCACCATACCTCAGGCTGCATACTGCACCTCTTCGGGTCGGTTTGTGGGGAGTTCACGTTCGGGCTGGTCAGGAGTGTTTGGGGCGTCGGCCGATCTTCGGGCGGTCTGGCGGGTTGCTGGGGTCGGGCGGGTGGTAGAGGAACTCTCCCTTGTCGTTATATCTGGTGCCAGTGACAATTCCGGCTCGGCGCCACGCCTTGATCGTGTTGTTGCGGACCCCGTGGGCGGCGGCGGTCTCGGCGATGGTGAGCATTCCGGTGGCGCGCAGGCGGTGGCGGCGGCTGCGTAGCCGGTAGGCGCGGATGAGTTGGTCGATCATCCGCTGGTGGAACGGTTCGCCGGTGCCGCTGCGCAGGCCGCGGTCGTTGAGGATGGCGGCGATCTGGCCGCTGGTGTGCTCGTCGAGGAGCTCGTCGATGGCGGTGACGACGCCGGGCGGTGTCCGGCGCGCCTCGGGGCCGGTTTTGGGCATGGGCAGGGTGAGGGTGTGGTGCTGGCCGCCGCGGAGCCGCACGTGCGCGGTGATGGTGTCGGTGGTGCGGGTGACGGTGATGTCGGTGAGCAGCAGCCGGGCGATGCGCTTGCGTTCGCGCATCGGGGTGGCCGGGTCGTTCCAGATGGCGGGCAGGTCGGTGACGAGCTGGGCGATCCGGTCTTGCTGGGCGGGGGTGAGCGTTCCGGTGTGCTGCTCGCGGGCCTTGTCGTAGGCGGCCTGGGCGTCGCCGAGCTCGCGCAGGGCGGTGTTCCAGCCGGCTTCGAGGGTGCCGGCGACCAGCCGGTTGGCGGGGTCGACCGCCAGGTAGCGGCGGCGGGCCAGGTCGGCGTGGTAGCGGGCGCGCTCGACGTGGGCGGCGCGTAGCGCGTCGGCCTCGGCGGCCCGGTGCTCGAGCTCGGCGGTCACGGTGAGCGCTGCCTCGACGGCTAGCGGGGTGAGCGTGGCGAGGAGCAGCTGGCCGGCGGCCTGGTCCAGGCTGGCGCCGGGGATGGCGGCGCAGATGCGGCGGGCGTTTTCGATGCCGTCGCGCTGGCAGAGGTAGGTGGGCCAGCTGGTGCCGCGGCGGCGGTGGTAGCGGACGGTCATCCGGGTGCCGCACCGGCCGCAGATGATGACGCCTTGCAGCAGCGCTGGTCCTTCGCGGGGCGGCCCGGCGGCGCGGTCGCGGCCGTGGGCGGCGGCGTTGGCGGCCAGCTTGGCGAGGTTGGCGTCGTACTGGTCCAGGGTGATGTAGCCGGGGTGGGCGCCGGGGATGAAGGAGATCCACTCCTGGCGGGGCAGGATGGTGGTGGCCTGCGAGCCGCCGGGCCGGGCCTGGTGGCGGTGCCGGCCGTAGGTGAACGCCCCGGCGTAGCGGGGGTTGTGCAGCACTCGCAGCACCATATGGTGCTGCAGGGGTCTCCAGTCGAGCTCGCCTTTGCGGGGTCCCTTCTGGTGCCTGCAGGGGAAGGTCAGGCCGGCGGCGCTGAACGCCTTGACGACGGCGGTGGCCGACCCGGTCGCCTCGAAGGCGGCGAGCAGGTGGGCTAGGGCGCCGTGGATGGCGGCGTCGGGGTCGAGGATGACATGCCCGGCGCCGTCGTAGACGAGCCCGACCGGCAGCGGGGTGATCAGCTCGCCGCGGCGCGCCTTGGACAGCACCCCGCCGCGCAGCCGGGCCCGGATGAAATGGAGCTCAGCCTCGCTGAGCTGGCCTTTCATCCCCAAGAGCAGGCGGTCGTTAAAATTCCCTGGATCGTAGAGGCCGTCTTCGTCGCAGATCAGGGTGCCGGTCATGGCGCACAGCTCGAGGAGCTGGTGCCAGTCGGCGGAGTTGCGGGCCAGCCGGGAGCATTCCAGCCCGAGCACGATCCCGGCCCGGCCCAGGGAGACCTCGGCGACCAGGTGCTGGAAGCCTTCCCGGCCGGCCGCCGAGGCGCCGGAGTGGCCCTGGTCGATGTCGATCACGGTGACCTGATCGGCCGCCCAGCCGAGGCTGATCGCCTTGCCGCGCAGGTCGTACTGGCGGATCGCGGACTCGGTGTTGTGGATGACCTGCTTGAGGCTGGACTGGCGGACGTACAAAAAAGCCTGCCGGGACAGGTGGGCGGCGGTCACCTTGGACGCCGCGGTATCGGAGAACACGCGCCTGCTCCTTGGTTCGGGGATGGTGGTCAGGGATGGTCAGGGGACGGTCCCGGCCAGGACGAGGCCGGCCAGGACGCTGATCAGCTCGGCGGTCAGCGCGGCGGGCAGTGCGGCCCGGTCGCCGGGCAGGGCTGGGCCGGCCAGCGGCGGCCGGCGAGCCGGCCAGGCGGGGGTCAGGCCGGTGGTGGCGTTGCGCCAGGCGGTGACGCCCTTGCTGGTCAGCACGCCCAGGCCGAGCGGGAACGCCTCGGCGCGCGCGTGCAGCGCAGCATGGCGCAGTTGCTCGTAGCGGGCGTCCAGCCCGCTGCCGGGAGCACTGTCCTGGCCGGCATCCGGGCAGGTGCCCGGTTCAGCAGCCGCGAGGCCAGGCGAGGGTGTCGGGGACAGGGACGGGGCGGATGCCTCCTTTCGCCTTTCGCGGGCGGGCAGGTCAGCGGCTGAGAGGAAACTGGACCTCAGCCGGGCGCGCGGCAGCACCCGGCGGAGCGTCAGCGGAGCCGGGTTCTGGGGTGGAGCGAGTTAGGCGGCCTGGGCTGGTTCGAGGGTGACCGTGTAGCCGAGCTTTGCGAGCCGGGCGATGAGCTTGTCCTTGTACCGCTCGGGGTCCTGGTGTTTGGTGTAGAAGTCCTCGCCGAGCTCGTCGTAGGGCAGCCGCCGGTCCAGGACGCAGTAGATGATCAGGATGAGGGTGTGAGCGACGGCGACGGCGGCCTTCTTCTTCGCGCGGGTGCTGCGGTGCCCGCCGAAGCGGCGGACCAGGCGGTGGAACTGGGCACCGGGCCGGGTCCGGGTCCGGGAGGCCGCCCAGGCGCACTCGACCAGGACATTGGCCAGGTGCTGGCAGCCGTGACGGGTGCCGGCCGGTCGGCGCCGCCCGCCGGACTCGTTATTGGCCGGGGCCAGCCCGGCCCAGGACGCGAGGTGATCAGCGTCGGGGAAGAACGACATGTCCGCGCCGATCTCGGAGAGGATCACGGCGGAGGCGACCGGGCCGATGCCGGGGATGGTCATCAGCAGCTCCCGCTCGGGCCGAAAGGGAACCAGCATCACCTCGATCTGCTTCTCGACGGTGTCGATCAGCTCGGTGAGCTCATCGACGTGCCGCAGGTGCAGCTTGCACATCAGGGCGTGGTGGTCGCTGAACCGCCCGGCCAGCGCCATCGACAGGTCAGGGATCTTGTTGCGGAGCACCCCGCGGGCCAGCTCGGCCAGCACCGCGCCGCGGCGCTCCCCGTCGATCAGCGCCTTGATCATTTCGCGGGAGGACACGCCCAGCACGTCGGAGGCCACCGAGTCGAGCTTGATCCCGGCGTCCTCCAGCGTCTTCTGCAGCCGCTGGATCTCGCTGGTACGCGAGCCCACCAGCTTAGCCCGGTACCTGGTGAGATCCCGCAGCTCGGCGATCTTCTGGGCGGGAACGTAGGACCCGCGCACCAGCCCGCATTCAAGCAGCTCAGCCAGCCAGCAGCAGTCAGCCGCGTCGGTCTTGCGGCCCGGGACCGGGTTCTTGACGTGCGCCGGGTTGCACTTGATCACCTCAAAGCCGCCGGACTCCGCCAGCGCATGAAACACCGGATTCGAGTAGATCCCGGTAGCCTCCATCGCCACGTGGGTGACCCCGCACTCGGCCAGCCACGCGCACATCTCCTTCAGCACCCCGTAGAACGTCTTGTACTTGCGGACCTGGCTGCGCCGCCCGCCCGGCTCATCGCCCGGGGTGCGCACGCACACCGCGATCTCCTTCTTGGCCACGTCGATCGCCGCGCACCGCGGATACAGCACCTGCATCTGCCTGCCTGCCTCTCGCCTCACGGGCCGCCGCCCGCGGGGCGTCCGGCGGTCCCGCCAGGCGGGTGCCCAGCCATCACCTGCGCGCGCCGGCTGCGGAGCCCCGCTCAGAAAAGGGAGACTGAGACACGCGCTCAAGGCGGCAACCGGGGATACCCGTAAAGGGGCTCCAGCGTTCAATCTTTTGGACGCCCACGAGCGGACCAAGCCGAACCGACGTCAGCAGACGGCACGCGCCACCAGTCTCAGCCGCCAGCCCCCGGCCTGTCCGCCGAACCCGCAAACCCCGGCGCGGCGGCGGTCAGCGCTCGCTAGCGGTCACTCTGGAACCCAGTTTCAGCACAGTGGGCGGGCCGAAGGCTCATGAGATCTTTTGG
>DATGVY010000407.1:0-2885 GCA_035299845.1 Streptosporangiaceae bacterium | reverse complement strand
TGGCGCTGTAATCCGCGTCCGCAGAGTAGCCCTGGCCGGAGGTAAAGGCGCCCAGGATCGAGGCTCTCGCCGCCGTGCCCATCGCGTCCGCGCGCTCCAGCGCCACCAGGCACTGCGCCTGCACTTCGGCCGCCATCGCGGTCGCGTCGGCCGCCGACAGGTAGCTCATCGCGGACTCCAGCATCCCCAGCGCTTCCTTCGCGCTGGCGAACGGCGGGACGTCACTCACCTGGGTCGTCACCTCCATCGGGATGCTCGCGGGCGTACGGGCTGGTCGCTGGTGCCTGGGTGTGCTCCTCTCCGCCGCTCGTCCAGACTAAATGATCTTTATTGATTCTTTGTTCGATACTAGCAGTAGCTGCCGACATTTCAGGAACGCCACGCCGGATTGACCGAAGGCGAGCTGCTAGCCGGAGTTTCAGATGATCTTGATGAACCGTCGCGTATTGCATCTGGTGCGAATACGTGATGGTTTGCATGTGCCCGGCTCGCCGGCTGCGGTGGCTGTGCGTGACCTCGGCTTCTGCCGGACCGGAGAGGCCTGCTGGTGCCGGAGGCGCGGATTGAGTTCTGCCTGGCAGGTGCCCGTGTCTGGCTTCCTGGCCTGCGCTGTTGCGCTGGGGTCACGTTAGATGCGATGATCTCGCATCCGATGCGAGTGCCTGGTGGTCACGGCGGGTAGCGATCTTCCCGGCGGCCGGGCACCTGACGCGGCTTCAGCGAGGAAGCGAGCAGCCGATGAGCCGAGATCATCACGGGTACCCGCTTGCGGGCGAGGGCGGCGTGCGCGCCGGACGGCTCGGCGCGATGCTGCGTGCCGGCGCCCGCGGCGTGCACGCGGATGAGGCGGCGGCGGAGCTGCTGGTGCGGCACGGGCACTGGACCGGGCACAGCGAGTTCGTCCGCCGTTTCGCATGGGTGCAGGATTGCCCGGATCTGGCCGGGGTGCCGGCAGCCGGGATCGACTGGCAGGCAGCCGCCGGTGGCCTGGGCACGGGCGGG
Source organism: Streptosporangiaceae bacterium (assembly GCA_035299845.1). GTDB lineage: Bacteria > Actinomycetota > Actinomycetes > Streptosporangiales > Streptosporangiaceae > Palsa-506. The sequence goes on along the minus strand of DATGVY010000407.1, from coordinate 1,883 downwards.
CTGGCGTGCTCGGCGAGTGAGGCGGATGTGCTGCGCCTTGCCGCGAGCCTGGGCGGCGGGGTCCCGGTCAGCCTCCGGGCGGTGCCGGGCGGGCTTGATCACGTCAACATCGCCTTGGTTGCCCGCGCAGTGCTGCACGCCAACGGCACCGCGGGCGCCACGGTCACGGTGCCGGCGCCGCCGCGGTTTCCGCCCGGCATCGACGTCGCCGGAGCCGGGGGCAGCGCACGGCGGGGAGAGGGCCGGTGAGTGCCGCTGGCGGGCCGGCTGCCGGGGCTGCCCGGCTGGAGCTGGCGGCCGGGGTGGCGCTGCTGCGGCCCGATGAGCAGGTCTTTGACGCGATGCTGGCCGGGTGGGCCAGCCAGCAGCTGGCCCGCAACCTGGGATTCGGCACGATCGAGAACCGCCGCCGGGCGGTGCGGGCGTTCGCCGCGCACGCCGGCTGCCCGCCGTGGCAGTGGTCGGCTCAGCTGGTCGATGAGTGGTGCACCGACCTGCGGGCGGTGCGCCATCTGGCCCGCTCGACGGTGCGCAACTACACCGAGTCGGTCCGGCTGCTGTGCGGCTATCTCACCGACCCGGCGTATGAGTGGGCGGCAGAGTGCGAGAGCCGGTTCGGCACGCATCCGGTCCAGGTGTGCCATGAGTGGAACACGGCGGTGCACGCCCAGGCGGGTGAATCCGATCCGTCCAAGAGGGCGTTCACCCTCGATGAGCTGGAGGCGTTCTTTGATCACGCCGACGGGCAGGTGGAGGCGATCCGGTCGGCGGGGCGCAAGGGCTGGTGGCCGGCGTTCCGGGACGCGACGCTGTTCAAGGTCGCCTACGGCTTCGGGCTGCGCCGTAATGAGGTGCGGATGCTGGACGTCGCGGATTTCGGCCGCAATCCCCGGGGGCCGGAGTTCGGCGAGTACGGCGTGTGCCAGGTGCGGTTCGGCAAGGCGATGAAGGGCTCGCCGCCCAAGCGGCGCAGCGTGCTGGCCGTCTGGCCGTGGGCCGCCGAGATTCTCCAGCAGTGGAATGAGGACATCCGGCCGCTGCACGCGGCGGAGGGCTGCCCGGCGATGTGGCCGTCGGAGCGGGCGCCGCGGATCGGGCTGGCCGCGATAGACGCCCGGTTCGGTGCCTACCGGGACGCGCTCGGCCTGGATGCCGGGCTGGACTTCCACTCGCTGCGCCGCTCGTATGTGACGCACCTGATCGAGGCCGGCTGGGACGCCTTGTTCGTGCAGCAGCAGGCCGGGCATGAGCACGCGTCCACCACCGCGATCTACACGTGCGTGTCCAGCGACTTCCGGACCCGCACCCCTTGGCGGGCACTCGATCAGACGGCAGCTGCGGCACTGCGCGGGGACCGGAGGACGCCATGACGGCGAAACGGCAGGTCAGCTACCAGTGGCGGCTGCGCAACGTGATGGCCGAGCACGGCATGTTCACCACCACCGGGCTGGTCCCGCAGCTCGCCGAGCGGGGCATCACGCTGTCGGCCTCCCAGGTGCACCGGCTGGTCACCGGGACCCCGGAACGCCTGTCGCTGCCGGTGCTGGCCGCGTTGTGCGACATCCTGGAGGTGACCCCGGCCGAGCTGATCGTGACCAGGGCGCAGAACGCGGCGCCGCGACGTGCGGCGTCCGGCGGCGGCCCGGCTGCCGCAGGGCCCGGCGGCGTCCGGCCCCGGCGGGCCCGGCTGCGCCCGAAGCCGTGACCTCTGCCGGCTGTACGCCCGAGCAGTACCAGCGCTGGCATGTCCGCGACTGCGCCCGCTGCGGCCGCCGCGCCGGCCTGGCCGCGAACTGGCCGGACGGGCCGGTCTGCCGCACCTGCCATAGGCGGGCGGCCCGCACCTACGGGAACTGCCCGGCCTGCGGCACCCGCCGGCTCCT
>DATGVY010000406.1:0-5199 GCA_035299845.1 Streptosporangiaceae bacterium | reverse complement strand
CGACGCCTGCGCGGATACAGGTGGTATTGCCGGGCGGCTCAGACGGGGATGAGGTCGACGTGGATCCCGGCGGCCGCGGCCAGGGCGCGCAGGTCGCCGGGATCGGAGGTGAGGATGTCATCCCCGTCGCCGGCCAGGCACACCACAGTGGCATCGACCGCATCGGCCTGGCCGCTGCGGGCCAGCAGCACACCGGCACGGCGGCCCAGGACGTCATCGACCGCCACGACATCGGTCCCGGCGAGCAGCCGGGCCAGCGGCGCCTGCCGGCCAGTGCCGCCGCGCCAGACCTGGGCGACCACTCCCCCGCTGGTGACCGGCGGCCGCCCGGCCAGGCGCTCCCGCTTCACCAGCGACACCACATCCCGATCCCCACGCTCCACCGCCACAAACGCCCCGGCGTCCAGCACCAGCATCAGGCCGCTCCCCGGCCGCCCCGGGCCGGTCCGGGGCGCGGGTCCTGCGTGCCCCGCACGACGACCGCCCGGCTGCGGGCGCCGCGGGCAGCATCCCGCATCTCCTCCTCGGTGATCTCGCCATGCTCAGCCTCGTAGGCGGCGAGGAAATCATCCAGGGCCCGCAGCCGCCGGTCATGATCGGCCTTCAGCCGCAGGGCGTCGTTCACCCAGGCGCTCACGCTCTCGGCCTGTCCCCCGGCGACGGCGTCCTGGGCCACCGCGACCAGCTCGGCGTCGACCGACGCCGACAGCCGCTGCTTGCCACTCATACAAGCATGCTACATCTTCCCTACGATCGTAGGAACGAGCTTGAGGACCCGGGCGAAGCAGCCGCCCGCCGGCGCCAGCCAGCAGCACGCCACGGTCGCGACGACTGTCTCCGCCGACGCGTCACGGAACGTGGCAACAGCGCCGCATCCGTAGCGCGCAAACCCGCCGTTCTGGACGCCGACCCACTCGGTCACGGTAGCCCGCCGACGCCTCACCGAAAGATCGTTATGGCGCTGTTCGGGTCGGCCACGCTCGGCAACTGGGAGGCCGGTACCAGGCCCGGCGGTGATTCCCTGGCCCACCGCCGAGGATCTGGAGGCGGCCGTCGCGGTCGCGCAGGGATGCCCGCCCTGGCCGGGGGCGCACGCATTGAGGTCGGCGTGGTCACGGAGCTGAACCGCGGCACGCCAGGACCCCGGGGCGTGCCGGGACCTGCGGCTGATCAGCGGGGACGGGAGCGAGCCCGGCAGGATGAAGAGGCGGCCGGGGTGGCAGATGACCGGCTTGGGCTGATTTTGCCTGCTACCATCCGGCGCTGGAGGTGCGGGCGGCGCTGACGCTGCGGTATGTGGCCCGGGCCGTCGGCGCCGGAGATCGCTGCCGCCTTCCTGCTGCTTGAGTGGGCGATGTACGAGCGGCTGGTGCGCCAGGCGCATTCCTCGAAGAGGACCGTCACGAGTTGTTCGACGAGCCGTTTCAGGCCGAGCTGGCGCGGGCCTGTGTAAACGCCCGAAGGGCAGCCGCCGGTGTTGCCGACCCGGCTGGCGCTGGCCACGGACCTGCAGGCCTATCTTCCTGCCAGCACCAGCATGACGACTACGTAACTGGCACTGCAGGAGCGGAGCGTGTCTCCTCAGCGTTCGCGCTCGGCAATCGCCACGACCGTGAAGGGCAGCTGCACCCGGCACCCAGGTTGCTGGCGTGCCAGATGACGGCAAGCAGCCGGGCCGGGCCGGCGGTGGTAGCGGTCGTCGCCAAGTTAGCGGTGGAGGCTGGCCAGCAGGACGTTGGGATCGTTGCGGGTGAAGTAGGCGGCGCTGAGCACGTAGACAGTGCTGCCTCGGATGGCGACCGAGGAGGGATTGGACAGTCCGTCTGCCGCGGTGAGCACCGTCTGCTCGCTGCCGTCAGGCCGGATCAGCACGACCGTGCTGAAGGCGTTGATCGCAGCCAGGACTGACGCGCTCTGTCCGGGACCGGTGAACGCGAAGTCGTCGATGCCGGCCAGGCCGCTGGCGATCGTCTCGATCGGGCCGGCGGAGCCGTCAGCCCGGATGGGGATCCGCAGCAGCGTCCCGAGCTGGGTGTTGCTGACCCACACCGCGCCGTCGTGCAGCTTCAGGCCGTTGGCGCCCAGGCCGCCGCTGGGGGCCAGTTGCGGGCCGCTCGCCCACGCCACCACCGTGCCGTCAGCGATGGACACCCGCCAGATGGTGCTGAGCAGGGAGTCGGCGACGTAGATGAAGCCGTGGCGCTCATCGAGTGCCATGCCGTTGGGGCTGCCGTCGGCGGGCAGCGCCGCGATGCGGCTGGCCGATCCGTTCTGGCTGACCCGCCAGATTCCCTGCAGGTCTGGGCTGCCGGTGCAGAGCGCGACGTAAAGGCTTCCATGGTGGTCGCGGACGATGCCGCTGGTGAACGCAGCCTTTCCAAGGAGCGGGCCAATGAAGGGGCAGGCGGCGCCGCCGGTGGGGGCTGGAAGCTGGGCCAGGATGCGCACCTGGCCATCGAGCGACACCCGGGCGACCTGTGCCGCCTCAGCGAACGTAACGTCCGCTGATCCGTCCGGCTCCAGGGCCAGGTTTTCCGGCGTCTGGCCGCGGCTGAAATCGAGGTGGGCGATGATGTGCGGGTTGCTGATGGGCCCGCTGGCCGCATCCGCATGCTGCGCCGCGGCGAGCAGGCTCACGGCCGCGGCGAGTGTCAACACGAGAATGCGACGGATTGATCTTGAGTACTTGTTGATTCCTGCGGTGCGCCGCGCGCCGGCCTGGATAGGGCCTGAAGTGTCTCTCATCGCGGTGATGCCCCTCATCTGGATCTCGTAGTACAGCTGAAAGCCGTTGACTGGTGTGTAGCCCGACGGGACGATCTCTTGTAATAGGCGGGCGTACCCCGGGCCCGGCCGGATACTTGCGGCGCTATGGCCGAGTCGTCGATTGCCGTCATCGCGTCCTGGCCGTCGCTCCGGATGGCCCACGACCACTACCGCGAGCCCGTAGTTGGAGACGTCACGAACCAGCGCAGCGGGGCGATCCGGAACGGCACGTCGTCGGCGGTTGCGTGGCGGGCGGCGAGGAGCGTGGCGGCCGGCCGGCCGACGGGTAGCCGCAGCGGCGGATCTGGGTCCTCCAAGGTGTCGGCCACGGCTTGCGCTACTTCATCGACGGTGATGGAGTCTCCCCGCGCCGCGGCTAGCTGACGGGCCAGCGGCAGGTACGGGTCGTCGTCGCCGAGCAGCGTGGCCGCGCGTTCGCTGCCGCCTGAGGAGACGGCTCCGGGTTCGAGCAAGGTGACCTTGACGCCGAAATGGCCCGCCTCGATGGCTATCGCCTCTGCGAGCGCCTCCAGCGCCCATTTGCTGGCCGCATATGCCCCGCCCAGCGGCACCACAACCCTCCCGGTAATGCTCGAGACGAACAGCAGCCGCCCGCGGCCGCGGGCGCGCATGCCCGGCAGGACCGCCTGGGCGACCCGCAGCGCGCCCACCGTGTTGAGCTGGAACAGCCGGCTTACCTCGGTCAGCGGAACGCTTTCCGCGGGTGCGCGCAGCGTCTCTCCGGCGTTGCTGATCAGCGCGTCAAGCTCCCCGGCGGCGGCGAATGCCGCATCTACCGACTCCTGGTCGGTGACATCGAGGGCGAGCCGGGCCGCGGCCGGCAGGTCTTCCAGGGCGGCGAGGCTGCGGGCGGTCGCGACGACGTCGTGGCCGCGTGCCGCGAGTTCGCGGACGGTCGCCCGGCCGATGCCCTTGGACGCGCCGGTGACGAGGACACGAGACATAACCACTCCCACTGAGTTCGGATACCGAACCTAATCGGTCCGTGCTACGGTAGCACAGTGAGTCTGGATTCCGAACTCGTACGGCCGGACGGGACCAGAAAGTGCCCGATCGCCGATGCCATGGAGCTGATCGGCGACCGGTGGTCGCTGCTGGTGATCCGCGAGATCGGGCTCGGGGTACGCCGCTTCACCGGGATCCAGCGCAACACCGGCGCCCCCCGGGAGATGCTCACCGCCCGGCTGCGCAAGCTGGAAGACAGCGGCGTGATCACCCGCCAGCAGTACAGCGAGCATCCGCCACGCTATGACTACATGCTGACTGAGGCCGGCCAGGCCCTCGTACCGGTACTGCGCAGCCTGCGCCGATGGGGCGAGAAGTACGCCCCGAGCCGCCCCGCCTGATACCGCCGCCGCCGCAAGCCCGGCCGGTACCAGGCCAGCAAAAGCGGGCAGTCCTCACTCGCGGCCCGGAAGACGGCAGTCCCGCAGCCCGGCCGGGCCGCCCGCCCGGCGGGTGTTCACCCTCCGTGACAGAAACCGTCTGGGGATAGCCGAGGGCCTCCCTCTCGATGAAGTTCCGTTTTGACGTCCGCAGCCGGCACTTACGGGGTTCTGGGTCCACGCCGCGGACAGCGGCCTCCGGCAGCATGCGTGCATGTCTCCTCCTTGTGGTCCGCGTGCACTGAGCGGTACCCGCTACCCGGTGCCTGGCGGTTAACCCGCATCCGGCGGCCACGCGGCGGCGGCTGCGACCACACCAAATACCAGCGGCGTGTTTCTAGCTCAGGCGCGCGGGTAGCCGGAACGCGTGGTCAGCCGGGAACGGCAGAGCCGGGCCGGCGGTCAGGGCGGTGGCCGTCGGCCCACATCATGCCTGGCGTTTAGCCGGCCGGGAACCGGGTAGCCGCGGCCCGTCGCGCGAAAGGGCCGATAGATGCCGAACTCTGTCTCGAGGAGCATCCCCGCGACCGATGCAGCGGCCGCGGGGATGCATGACAGCAGGAGCATGTCGTCCGGACGGGGCATCTGGGTGTACGGGGCCGTCGCGACATCGGCCCGGCGCGCTCAAGCGGATTCGCCATGACGTATAACCCGGCCCGTTCGGTAAAAAATATCTGGTCCGGACCTGCACATGCGCGCGGCGCCGCGCTCTGTGGCCGCGACGCCGCATTCGCTGTTATTTGCCGAAAGGGATCTCAAGCCAAATCGTAAGCCGGTTGCTCAGCTGCTCGGGGAGGGCAAATGGCAGGAAACCTTGGGGTTGACGCCCACGTAGTTGAGCGGGCCTGCCGCGATCGTGGCGATGATCGTGCCGCCGTGCGCGCAAGTGGCCGACGACGAGCCATAATAGCCGCGCTGTCCGGCCGCGATCGCTCCGATGATCAGCCACATCAGCAAGACGAGTCCTCCGACTCGCATTTGCACCTCCGAAAGACGGGCAGCTCCTACCTTTCCGAAGAGCTGCGGG
>DATGVY010000405.1:0-2185 GCA_035299845.1 Streptosporangiaceae bacterium | reverse complement strand
GTGCCCGGCGGCGCGGTGCCCGGCGGCGCGGTGCCCGGCCGTGCGGTGCCCGGCCGTGCGGTGCCCGGTGGCGCGGTGGCACGCGGTGCGGCCGGCGGCATGGACGCGGTGGCGGCCGATGCGGTCGTCCCTGCCGGTGCGGCTGGCCGTAGTGACACTTCTGACCATGACTTCATCGTCGCGACCGACGCGCGGCGCAAGCAGATCTACTGGGCTCGCTACACGGCGGCGGCGCACCGGATCCGCGGACCTGAGGTGAGCGCGCCGGGCGAGGTCGGCGCCTGCTGCCCGGTGGCCGGCCAGGGAGCGCTGCTCTACCCCGCGGAACTGGGCGACCCGATCGAGCCGTACTATCCCTCCGCGGGCTGGCTGGCCAGCATGACGGCGGAACGGCTTGGCCGGGGCGCAGCCATGCTCCCGGCCGAGCCGTTGTACCTGCGCAGGCCCGACGCGCGGATTCCCGGGCCGCCGAAGCGGGTGACGCCGTGATGACCGCCACGCTGCGCCCGATGACGACGGGCGACATCTCCGCTGTGCTCAGGCTCGAGAAACAGCTGTTCGGCGATGAGGCCTGGTCGCGGGCGATGCTCGCGGGCGAACTTGCCCGGCAGCCGCAGAGCCGCCATTACCTGGTGGCCGAGGAGGACGGCGTGATTGCCGGCTACGGCGGCCTGCTCGTGGCGGGCAGCCAGGGCGATGTGCTGACGCTCGCGGTGGCCGGCCACCGGTGGGGCCAGGGCACCGGCTCGGCTCTGCTTGAGGCGCTGCTCGCTGAAGCCGCGCGACGCGGCTGCACCGAGGTCTTCCTGGAGGTCCGCATCGATAACGCCCGAGCCCAGCAGCTCTACCTGCGCTACGGCTTCACGCAGATCGGGGTTCGTCGCGGCTACTACCAGCCATCGGGCACCGATGCCCTGGTCATGCGCAAGGGCCTCAGCCCGGACAGCGAGGATGCCGGGCCAGCCGCAGGGACCGCCAGGCCAGCCGCGGGGACTGCCAGGCCAGCCGCAGGGACTGCCAGGCCAGCCGCGGGAAGTGCCCCAGGCGGCGGGAACGCCTGGGCCAGCCGCGGGAGCACCGGGCCAGGTGCCGCAGCTGGCCGGCCAGGTGGCGGGCAATGAGTGCCCCGCTGGTTCTCGGGATTGAGACCTCATGTGACGAGACCGGCGCCGGCCTGGTCCGCGGCCATGAGCTGCTCGCTGACGCAGTGGCTTCCAGCGTGGCCGAGCACGCCAGGTTCGGCGGTGTCGTGCCCGAGGTGGCGAGCCGGGCACACCTGGAGGCGATGGTGCCTGCCGTGGACCGGGCGCTGGCTACCGCTGGCGCCCGGCTGGCCGACGTGGATGCCATCGCGGTGACGGCAGGCCCGGGGCTGTCCGGCGCACTGCTGGTGGGGGTCTGCGCGGCGAAGGCTTATGCCATCGCGCTCGGCAAGCCGCTCTACGGCGTCAATCATCTGGCCGCGCACATCGCCGTGGACCAGCTGGAACACGGTCCGCTTCCGGCTCCGGTCATCGCTCTGCTTGTCTCCGGCGGGCACTCGTCGCTGCTGCTCGTGCCCGCGCTCGGCGCTACCGTGGTCCCGCTCGGGCAGACGATTGATGATGCGGCGGGCGAGGCGTTCGACAAGGTCGCCCGGCTGCTCGGGCTGCCGTTTCCCGGTGGCCCGCCGATCGACGCGGCCGCGCAGGACGGCAATCCGGCGGCCGCCTCGTTCCCGCGCGGGAAATACCGGGACCAGACCTTCGACTTCTCCTTTTCCGGGCTGAAGACGTCGGTGGCACGCTGGGTCGAGGCCAGGCAGCACGCGGGCCTCGCCGTCTGCGTGCCCGATGTCGCCGCGTCCTTTCAGGAAGCCGTCGCCGACGTGCTGACCCGCAAGGCGGTAGACGCCTGCCGGGCGCACGGCGCCGGCCATCTCGTGATCGGCGGCGGGGTAGCGGCCAACTCCCGGCTGCGGGCGCTGGCGGCGGAGCGCTGCGCGGCGGCCGGCATCGGGCTCCGGGTGCCCCGGCCAGGACTGTGTACCGACAACGGCGCGATGGTGGCCGCACTCGGCGCCGAGCTTGCCGCGCGCGGGACGGAGCCGTCGGCCCTCGACTTCGCCGCGGACTCCGCGCTGCCGGTGACCACCGTCTGCGTCTAGAGCGCCGGTCAAGTAGTCGTCAGGCGGCCAGCTGGTAGT
>DATGVY010000404.1:0-6667 GCA_035299845.1 Streptosporangiaceae bacterium | reverse complement strand
GTCATGGTGCACCACGTTTCCCCTGGTGAACACGGATATCAGTGCACCCGGAGAGGACTTCGGTCTAGCCCCTGGCTCATGCCGATTGGCCGAGGCTTATGCCGACGCCGGCCGCAATGTCGCGGCCGCGGCGAAGGCACTCTCGATCCATCCCGATCCCTGCGCTGCCGCCTCAGCCGCATCGCCGGGCTCACCGGCCGCGATCCCCGGAAGCCAGCCGACCTCATTGACCTGATCGCCGCCGCACACCTCATGTCGGCGCCGAGTTCTCCGGCGCCCGCGCAGCTGCCCGCCCAGGGCAGGTAGGCGGCGTTAGCCCCGGCGAGCCGTCGGCGCGGCCGGCCGGCCCCGGGACCGGCCGGCCGGCGCCCGGCATGGACCCGCGACGGCTGCGTAACTGGTGATTCTTGGCGGTCTGCGGCCGGGATCCGCTAACCTGGATCTTGTCATGATGCGCGCGCTGCTTCTTCGCCGCCGCGACGAGGCCCGGTAACCAGTCCGGTCGGCCCCTCGTCGCGGGCCGTTTCGCTGCGCCGGCCGATTCCCTTCCGCCTGGTCCAGGAGCAGCAGCGTCATGAGCAACCCGAATAGTCAGCACCCGTTCAGCCAGCGCCCATCCGGTATGCCGTGCCACCGGTACCGGCCCTTCCCCGCCGTCGACCTGCCCGGCCGGCAGTGGCCGTCGCGCACCATCACCGCTGCGCCGCGGTGGCTGTCAACCGACCTGCGGGACGGCAACCAGGCGCTGATCGACCCGATGAATGCCGCGCGCAAGCACGCGATGTTCGACCTCCTTGTCCGGATGGGCTACAAGGAGATCGAGGTCGGTTTCCCCGCGGCGAGCCAGACCGATTTCGATTTCATCCGGAGCCTGATCGAGGGCGGCTCGATACCCGACGACGTGCGCATCTCGGTGCTCACCCAGGCCCGCGAGGAGCTGATCGAGCGCACCGTGACGTCGCTGGCCGGCGCCCGGCAGGCGACCGTGCACCTGTACAACGCCGCAGCGCCGATATTCCGCCGGGTGGTCTTCGGCTGGGACGGCGACGGGCGGGCCGAGTGCAAGACGGTCGCCGTCGAGGGCACCCGCGCGGTGATGAAGTTCGCCGAGACCTACCTGCCCGGTACCGACTTCGGCTACGAGTACTCGCCTGAGATCTTCATGGACACCGAGCTGGACTTCTCGCTGGAGATCTGCGAGGCGGTGATGGACGTCTGGCAGCCCGGCCGGGACCGCGAGATCGTGCTCAACCTGCCCTGCACCATCGAGCGGTCGACGCCGAACGTCTACGCCGACCAGATCGAGTGGATGAGCAGGCACTTCAGCAGGCGCGAGCACATCGCGCTGTCCGTGCACACGCACAATGACCGCGGCACAGCGACCGCGGACGCCGAGCTCGCGATGCTGGCGGGCGCCCAGCGCATTGAGGGCTGCCTGTTCGGCAACGGCGAGCGCTCTGGCAACGTCGACCTGGTGACGCTCGGGCTGAACCTTTACAGCCAGGGCATCGACCCGATGATCGACTTCAGCGACATCGACGAGATACGGCGCACCGCCGAGTACTGCACCCGGATCGGCGTGCACGAGCGCCATCCCTACGCCGGCGACCTGGTCTACACGTCGTTCTCCGGCTCGCACCAGGACGCCATCAAGAAGGGCTTCGACGACCTGGACCGAGTGGCGGCCGCCGCCGGGAAGCCGGTCGGCGAGATGCCGTGGGCCATGCCGTACCTGCCGATCGACCCCAAGGATGTCGGCCGCTCCTACGAGGCTGTCATCCGGGTGAACTCGCAGTCGGGCAAGGGCGGAGTCGCCTACATCATGAAGGCCGAGCACAACCTCGACCTGCCGCGCCGGCTGCAGATCGAGTTCAGCCATGTCATCCAGCGGCACACCGATGGCGAGGGCGGCGAGGTGGACGCGGCGCAGATGTGGCAGATCTTCGCGGGCGAGTACCTTGACGCGGACCCGTTCGAGCTGGTCAGGTTCGCCTCGGTGAGCGAGGCCGGGATCGAGCGGATCACTGCGACGGTTCGCGCGTTCGGCACCGAGCACGCCGCGACCGGCGTCGGCAACGGCCCGATCGCGGCATTCTGCGCGGCGCTGTCCGCGCTCGACCTCGGCCTCGGCCTCGGCGGGGTGAACGTGCGGGTGCTTGACTACGCCGAGCACGCGCTGACGGCCGGCCGGGACGCGGAGGCCGCTGCCTACCTGGAGATCCAGGCCGGTGACCGGGTGCTGTGGGGCGTCGGCATCAGCGAGTCGATCGTGCAGGCGTCACTGCGCGGCGTCGTCAGCGCGCTCAACCGGGTCGCGCGGGAGCGCGGCGCCGCATAGCCGGGCTGCGGCGTGGCCGCCGCCTCGTGTTTCCGCGGAAACGCATCGGCCGGCGTTCCCGCGGAAACGCGTCGGCCGGCGTTCCCGCGGAAACGCCGGCGGGCGGGCAGGTACCGAGTTGCCCGCCCCCGGTACGCGTCTGGCCCACGCTCCAGCGGAAACGCGCCTGGCCAGCACCTTTCATGATCACGCGCCTGGCCAGCACCTTTCATGATCACGGAAACAAAGGGGTGCTCCAGGTTGGCGTGATCGGTCAGTTGGTGCGGTGCCAGGTGCTGCCGTCCCAGGTCCAGGTTGTGTTGAAGTAGGTGGTTAGGCGCCTGGTCGATTGGCCTCCGAATAGTTCTATCTTCCGGGTGGCGGTGTTGCCGGTCATCGAGCCGTTGGCCCGGGGCGGTGGCGAGGTGGCCGGGGTCAACTGGGTCCAGGTGGTGCCGTTCCAGGCCCAGGTTTGGCGCGTGCCCTGCGGGAACAGCAGGACCTGCTGGGTGATTGGGTCGTAGGCCGCCATCCAGGCGCCGATGGCCCCGGGTGCGGTGGCCGGGTGCAGTTGGGTCCAGGTGGAACCGTTCCAGGTCCAGGTGTCGGTGAAGGCGGTGATCCCGTTGAACCCGCCGAAGACTACACCGGTGCCGGTGGCGGCGTCGTAGACGAACGAGCCGGTGTCGCGGGGCGCCGGTGCGGTGACTGTGGTCTGCTGGGTCCAGGTGGTGCCGTTCCAGGTCCAGGTGTCGCCCAGGTAGCGGCCGTCGAACCCGCCGAACAGGACCACGTCCTGGGTGGCGGCGTCGTAGATCATGTCGGCGTTGTGCCGGGCGGGTGGCGAGGTGGCCGGGTGCAGCTCGCGCCAGGTGCGGCCGGTCCAGGTCCAGGTGTCGCCGTGGAAGCCGCCGCTGGTGCCGATCAGCCGGCTGCCGCCGAACAGCAGGAGCTGGCTGGTGGCGTCGTCGTAGGCCATGGCCGCGCCGGTGCGCGGCGACGGGGACCGGGCGGGATGCTGCTGGGTCCACGTGCCATGCTGGCGGGTCCAGGTGTCCCCGAAGACGGTGCTGCCGTTGTCGCCGCCGAACAGGACGGTTTCATGGTGCACCGGGTCGTAGGCGAACGATGCCCACTCCCGGCCCGGCGGGCGGGTACTGGCGACGTGCTGGCGTTGATGTGCTGGTGACTGGTTTGCTGTGGCCATGCGGGCGGCCGCCTGCGCAAGAGTGCCGGGCAGGCCGGGAGTTCCGCCTAGGGCGGCGCCGGCCAGCACGGCGGTGATGCCTGCCCTGGCTATCGTGGTGCGGAACGTTGAAGTGATCATGGGGCATCCTCCGCCCTGAATATGACATGCCAGCCTGTGTGGTAGACGCGGCAATGGCGGTGCTCGTTTACGGAGTGGGCGGGGCCCGGCCCGTGGGTAGACGCCGTTCCCGCCGGCGGGGCGGTTTGGAGACTGAGGCCCTGCCGGGGAGTTGCTGAAGTGGCGGCGCGGCGGGGGAGCGCACGGGCAGGGCAGTCGGCCGTAGGCCGTCCTTGTGAGGGGCGGGTGGCCGGGGGGCGGTTTGCGGGCAGGCGTCGGCTTTCCCTACCCGGCCAGCCTGGCGGCTATGAAGGAAAGACGCGAGGAGTAGGGCGGCGGTGATCCCGTCCGGGCTGGTGGCCGGGCCGCACGGGGCTGACGGCTCGCGTGCGGTCCGGCCGTACTGCTGATGCGTGGGCAGGGCGTTACCTTGGGAAGCGGGCAGGGCGTTACCTTGGGAGAAGGTGCTGCCAGGCGGACCGTCACAGGTCCATCGTCCATTCGATGGTCAGGCGACGGCTCTGGTCGGCAGGGTAGGGTTTTGTTACGCCACCCCCCGAGGGCAGTACCTCCATGATCATGGGCCCTGCGCCAGCCGCTCCCACCCTGTGCCGGAAGTTCGTCAGGCAGACAGCAGGGCCACGCCATAGTCGTCAAAGCGCTTATCGCGCGTCATGATCGTCAGTCCTTCCGCGAATGCCTGGGCTATCAGCATCCGGTCGAAAGGATCTTCGTGATGCCGGGGAAGCCGGCCTGCGGCTGTGCCGTGGGCGATGGTGATCGGCAATGGCGTCAAGCCGCCCGCCTGCAACTGCCGCTCAAGATCATCGGGTGCCGTGAGTTTCCCGAGCGCTTTCTTGATGGAGATCTCCCACGCGCTGGCTGCGGACACCGCGACGAGGTTGGCCGGATCGGCGATCGCGTCCCGTGCTTGGGTGGTCAGGCCTTCATCGGCGAGCCACCAGAGCAGGGCATGGGTGTCCAGCAGGAGCCTCACGGGCGCTCCCCCCGGAAGGCGGCTTCGATCTCGGCGGGCAGCTCGTTGAAGTCGGCGCTCATGCTGACCTTGCCGCGCCACCCGCCAGGCACGCGCCGCCGCGACGACGACTCGGCCAAGGGCATCAGGCGCGCGATCGGGCGGCCAGCCCTGGCGATCACGATCTCCTCGCCGGCGGCGGCACGATCCAGCAACTGCGACAGGTGAGTCTTGGCCTGGTAGACGTTCACGCTTTCGGACATAACCTCATCCTAGCATCTATATGGTCTAGTCTGGTCAGGCCCAGACAGGTGCCGTAGAGGTGCCATGGCCGCAGTCGGCTGGCAGCGGCGGTGCGGCCGCTTGGCCCGCGGCTGCTGCTTACCGTGAGATCCAGCTCGGCTGGACTAGCCAGGTGGGCTATCAAAGGCCGGCAGTCCACTCGATGATCAGGCGGTTGGCCTGATCGGCGGGGCCGGGGTTTTCGGATTTGTTACGCCATCCCCCAGCACCCCTTAGTTTCCGTGATCATGAATCCGGTCAGCTGCGCTCTGGCCGCTGCCACGGGCTGGGTCGTGATCGCGGGTCGCGGGTCGCGGAGATCAGGCGCGCACGTAGAACGGGCTGGCGTAGGCCGATATCCACTCGTCGACCGGGTCCGGCGCGCCCTCGCCGGGGAAGGTCACATCGATCGGAAAGCCGGCGTCCTGGGGCGCCGCGACCGCGGCCCGCTCAATCGCGCTGACCACCGCGTCCTGGGCAGTAGCGTCTCCCGGATCATCCAGCGTGACGGAGATGACCAGCCCTTCTCCGGCACGGTCAACGGACAGCCACGCCGTCGCGGCAGCGCGCGCTGATGGCACTAAAGGCAGCATGGACCGGATCTCGCTCAGCAGCGCTCCCGGCTCGGCGGGCGGATGCCCGACCCGGATCCGGCCGCCAGGCTCGGCTGACCGCGCGGCAGCCAGGTAGGCAACGCCCTCCGGATACACCGGCACGCTCTCGCCGGCGCCCGGGTTGAGTGCGATGCCGAGGGTGCCCGGCAGTCTCCTGGCTAGTTCCGCGGCCGGCACCACGACGTGCGGCACAACCGGCGGTGGCTGCGCCGTCTCCACCCAGGACGCGGACGTCAGGAGCCGGTCAGCCGAGGTGAACGCCGGGACGAATTCGCTCCCCAGATACGTAACGATCGGCAGGTTGACGGCAGAACCATCCGTCACCGGCCGGCCATCGTCGGGAAGCGGCAGCCAGAGCCTGCCCCGGCTCAGCTCGTCGAGCAGGTCTTCCACCCGTGCACTGTCCCTGACCGCCGCGGCCAGCGCGCGCTCCACCGCGCTAGCATCGGGGTCGCGGCCGGCCGGAATGGCAGTCTTGTCATCCGTGACGATCATCATCTGGACGTCCTCGCCATCATGGCTGCCCGCGACGGAGCGGCAGCCTGCCCCCATGGGTGGCCGGCGCGGCGCGGGCACCAGCCAGGAATTCATCTAACGGATAGTAATCTCATGGAGGCACTGCGTAGTGGCAAACGACGGACCCAGCGGCGGACGATGGATCGAGGTTGCCCCGGACCGGCTGCCCCGGTGGCTCGAGTCCTTTGCACATCGCCATGGCGGCACCACCGTCGGCACTGGCCCGGATACGGTCACCTTCCGCGCCGCTGACGGGGCAGTAGCCGAATGTCACATACCCTTCCCGCCGCTGCGGGACGGCCCACCGGCAGCTGGACGCGCGGCGGCGGGAGCCAGCGCAGGCGGACTCGCGGCGGGCGCCGTGCCGGAGAGCCCGAAGGCGGGCCGGACCACCGAGGACAGGACCGCCGAGCACAGCACACCGGAGGACAGGACACCGGAGGACAGCACACCGGAGGACAGGACACCGGAGGACAGGACACCGGAGGACAGGACACCGGAGGACAGGACCGAGGGCGGGTCAGGGCCGGCCGCCGAGGCCAGCGCTGAATACGGCCGGCTGATCGCGGCGCATGCCTGCGCCGACCGCACGGTCGCCGTGTTCCTTGTGCGGCTCGGCGGATATGCCGCCGGGATCTTCACCGGACCGGCGCCTA
>DATGVY010000403.1:0-6372 GCA_035299845.1 Streptosporangiaceae bacterium | reverse complement strand
TCGCTCGGCATGAAGCAGCGGCTGGCGATCGCGGCCGGCCTGCTCAGACCCCGCGAGCTGCTGATCCTGGACGAGCCGACCAACGGCCTCGACCCGCAGGGCACCCGCGAGGTGCGCAGCCTGATCAGGGACATCGCGACCGAAGGGACCACGGTCTTCGTCTCATCCCACCTGCTGGCCGAGGTGGAGCAGATCTGCTCGCATGTCGGGGTGATGCGGACGGGGAAGCTCGTGTTCCAGGGCACCCTGGACGAGCTGCGCAGCCGGGGTGCAGCCCGGATCCTGGTCCGCACGGCCCAGCCGGCCCAGGCCGCCGAGGTGCTGGCGGACTACGGGCTGCAGGACGTCCGGACCGCCGAGAACGAGGCGAGCGCCCAGCTCGGCGGGCAGCTTCCGGAAGAGATCTGTTCGCGGCTGGTGCACGCCGATGTCCCGGTCGCCGGGCTGGAGACCCCGCGGCCCAGCCTGGAGGACCTGTTCGTTGAGCTCACCGGCGAGGGTTTCCATGTCGACGGCTGAGGTCACCAGCGCACGGCCCGATCCGGTCCTGCAGGCGGCCGGCCCAGCACGCCCCGTCAGTCACTGGATACGGTTCCTGCGCTCGGAGCTCAGCCTCATCTTCCTGCGGTGGCGCAACCTCGCGCTGCTCGCCGTGCTCGCCGCGATCCCGGTGCTGATCGGCTTCGCGCTCAAGCTGTCGTCGCCGGGCGGTGGCGGGAACGGCGAGGGGCCGGCGTTCTTCACGCAGGTGGCCGGCAACGGCGTGTTCCTCGCACTGGCCTCGCTGAACGTGCTGCTGATCCTCGTGCTGCCGCTCGCCGTCGCGGTGGTCGCCGGGGACTCGGTGGCCGGCGAGGCCGGTCACGGGACGCTGCGCTACCTGCTGACGGTTCCCGCCGGGCGGACCAGGCTGCTGGGGATCAAGTACACCGCGCTGGTCATCTTCTGCCTGGCCGCCTGCGCGATGGTGACAGTCGCAGCGCTGGCGGTCGGCGCGGCGCTGTTCCCGATCGGGCCGGTGACACTGCTGTCGGGCACGACCATCTCGCTCGGCGCCGGGCTGCTGCGGCTGGCGTTCGTCGCCCTGTACGTGGCCGTGGCGATGGCTGCGTTTGCGGCGATCGGGCTCGCGATCTCCACGCTCACCGAGCATCCGATCGGTGCCATCGCCGCCATCATGGTGCTCGCGGTGGGCAGCGAGGTGTCCGACAGCGTGCCGCAGTTCGCCGTCGTGCACCCGTACCTGCCGACGCACTGGTGGCTGTCGTTCGATGCATTGCTCAGGTCGCCGATCGCGTGGCCGGACCTGATGCACGGCCTGACCTCGTTCGCCATCTACGTGATCATCTTCGGGGCGATTGCCTGGGCCAGGCTCACCACGGCTGATGTCACCAGCTGACGCTGGGCGGACGGCCGGGACAGGGCCGGGCCCGCGGCCCGAGCGTGGGCAGCGGCCGGACCGGGAACCGGGCGGAGGGCCGGGGCCGGAACCTGGACAGCGGCCGGAGCGGGAGCCGGCGCCGGAGCGGGAGCCGGCGCCGGAGCCGGCCAGGCTGAGCACGGGCCGGATGCTGCGGCTGGCGGCGTCGGCCTTCGTCGTGCTGGCCGCCGAGCCGTCCTTCGTGCTCATCGACACCGCCGTGGTTGGCCACCTCGGGCCGCTGCCGCTCGGTGCGCTGGGCATCGGCGGCACGCTGCTTTCGCTGGTCGCGATGATCGGCGGGTTCCTTGACTACGGCACCACCGGCCGGGCGGCGCGCTGGTTCGGCGCCGGCCGGCGGGACCGGGCCATTGAGGAGGGGACCACCGCCTCGGTGCTCGCCCTGGTGCTCGGCGGCGTCGCCGTGGGTGGCGGCGAGCTATTCGCCGGACCGCTGCTGCGGCTGCTGGCGGGCGGCAACGGGCCGATCGCCAGCGCCGCGCAGACGTGGTTCCGCATCGCCGTGCTCGGCGTGCCCGGGATCCTGCTGGTCCTGGCCGGCAATGGCTGGATGCGCGGCGTGCAGGACACCCGCCGCCCGGTCCGGATCGTGCTCATCGCGAACGCCCTGTCGGCGGCAGCCTCGCCGATCCTGGTCTACCCGCTAGGGCTCGGCCTGGCCGGCTCGGCGGTGGCCAACGTCAGCGCCCAGGCGGTCGGCGGTTTCCTGTTCCTGCGGGCCGCCCACGGCGAGCGCGGCCGGTGGCGACCGCGGTGGGCCGTGCTGCGCGGGCAGCTGGCCGTCGGCCGGGAACTGCTGCTGCGCGAGGCTGGCTTCCAGGCGTCGTTCCTGACCGCGGCGGCGGTCGCCGCCCGGATGGGCACCGCCCAGGTCGCGGCGCACCAGATCGGGCTCGAGCTGTGGGAGTTCAGTGCGCTCCTGCTTGACTCGTTCGCGATCGCCGCGCAGTCGCTGGTCGGAGCGGCACTGGGCGGCGGGGACGCCGGCCAGGCCCGGCGCACCGCGTGGCAGGTGGCGCGGTACGGGCTGGCGGCGGGGATCGCGTTCAGCGTCCTACTGGCAGCCGGCTGGTTCCTGATCCCGGCCGGCTTCACGTCCTCCGCCGCGGTGCGGCACCAGGCCCACCTGCTCTGGCCGTACTTCATCGGCCTGCAGCCGGCGGCCGGGGTGGTGTTTGCCCTGGACGGCGTCCTGATCGGGGCCGGTGATGTCGGCTTCCTGCGGACCGTGACGCTGGTCGCCGGGGTGGGCGTCTTCGTCCCGGTCACGCTGGCCGCACTGCACTTTCACTGGGGCATCGGCGGGGTGTGGGCCGGGCTCGCCGCGTTTATCGGCGCCCGGCTGATCGGGATGCTGGCGCGCACCGCCCGGGGCCGCTGGGCGGTGACCGGCGTCACGGCGCAGGCAGCCTGACCGCGCCGGCTGTGCTGGCCGGTGCCCGGGCGCCCATGGGGTGCCGGGCTCGCTGAGCACCAGCGGATATGAGGACATTCGTGCCGGTCGTCGCGCTGGCGCGCGGCATTGGCCGGGACCGCCAGCCAGAGCGCGAGGCCGGGAATCGCGAGGAACCCGGTCAAGATGGCGCTGAGCTTACGCATGGTGATCATTCTCCCTCGCCGGACGGGTAGCCGCCCTGGCCTGCCTGCGACAAGAGCGGGAAGTCGTCCTCCCAGAACTCGGTGACGCCGCGCAAGCCCGGCGGGCCGGCCTGGGCCCCGGCACCGGCCGACCCGGTGCCGCTCGTGCCGCCCGCGGCGTGCCGGTGGTCCTCCTGTGCCCGCAGTTCGACGCGGCGGATCTTGCCGGAGATCGTCTTCGGCAACTCGGCGAACTCCAGCCGCCGGATCCGCTTGTACGGGGCGAGCCGCTCCCTGGCGTAGGCAAGGATCGCGAACGCCGTGTCAGCGGACGGGTCGAAGCCGGCCGCCAGCACGACGTATGCCTTCGGGACCGCGAGCCTGAGCGGGTCGGGGGACGGCACCACGGCCGCCTCGGCCACCGCCTCGTGCTCGATCAGGACGCTTTCAAGCTCGAAGGGCGAGATCCGGTAGTCCGACGCCTTGAACAGGTCGTCGGTCCTGCCGATATAGGTGATGTAGCCGTCCGCGTCCCGGGCGGCGACATCACCGGTGTGGTAGTAGCCGCCGCGCATCGCCTTGGCCGCGCGCTCCGGGTCGCCGAGGTAGCCGGTCATCAGGCCGAGCGGGCGCCGGGCCAGGTCAAGGCAGATCTCGCCCTCGTCGCCGGGCTGGCCGGTCAGCGGCTCGATCAGCGTCACCTGGTAGCCGGGCAGCGCCCGGCCCATTGACCCGAGGCGGACCGGCTGGCCGGGCGGATTGCCGATCTGCGCGGTGGTCTCCGTCTGCCCGTAGCCGTCCCTGACCGTGATGTTCCAGGCTCGCCGGACCTGCTCGATGACCTCCGGGTTAAGCGGCTCCCCCGCGCCGACGCACTCCCGCAGGCTGCGCACGTCCGCTCCGGCCAGGTCGGCCTGCACCAGCATCCGCCAGACCGTCGGCGGCGCGCACAGCGACGTCACGCCGCAGGCCGGGATGGCGTCAAGCAGCGCGGCGGCGGAGAACCGCTCGTGGGAGAGGATGAGCGATGTCGCGCCGGCGATCCACGGCGCGAAGACGTTGCTCCAGGCGTGCTTGGCCCAGCCGGGGGAGGAGATGTTCAGGTGCACGTCACCGGGCTGCAGGCCAATCCAGTACATGGTCGACAGATGACCAGCGGGGTACGACGCGTGCGTATGCTCGACCAGCTTCGGCAGCGATGTCGTGCCCGACGTGAAGTAGAGCAGTAGCGGGTCCGCGGCTTTCGTCGGCCCGTCCGCGGCGAACTCTTCCTTCATCCCGAACGCATCGTCGTATGCGCTCCAGCCGTCCGGCGCACTGCCGCTGACGGCGATCCGGGTCCAGCTCCCCGGCAGGCCGCCGAACCTCGGCGTCAGGGCCGACTCGGCGACCACGTGCCGGACGTCGCCGCGCGCGATCCTGTCCGCCAGGTCCTCCGGCCCGAGCAGGGTGGATGCCGGGACGATGACCGCGCCGAGCTTCATGGCCGCCAGGATGATCTCCCACAGCGGAGCGACGTTGCCGAGCATGAGTAGCAGCCGGTCGCCGCGCCGGACCCCCAGCCCGCGCAGCCAGTTCGCAGCCTGGTTCGACCGGGCGGCGAGGTCTGCGTAACTCATCTTTGTATCGCTGCCCTCGGTGATGACGCGCAGCGCGCAGGCGTCCGGGTGCTCGGCGGCGATCACGTCGAACCAGTCGAGCGCCCAGTTGAACTCGTCGAGTTCCGGCCAGGCGAACTGGCTCTTGGCCGCGTCGTAGTCCTCGCGGTACCGCAGCAGCAGATCGCGCGCCGCGCGGAAGGCACTGGTACCCCTGGCTTGTCCGGTCATCCAGCCATCGTCGCACCCATCGAGCCATGCCCGATGTCAGGCACTTCCATGATCGGAGGGGATTTCTCTCGCTACGACTGAGAAATCCCCTCCGATCATGGACCGCAGGCCGGAGCAGCTGGCTTGGCGGCTTCGGGAGGCTCAGTTCTGCCCCGGACCGACCAGGCCCGTCTCGCAGGCCAGTACGACGGCCTGCACCGGTCGCGCAGCCGCAGCTTGCTGAGGCGCGAGCGCGGCGTAGCCATACTGGTCGAGATCAAGCGCGGTCAGCATGATGATCCGGCAGCCACCGCCCGGCTGTGACGCCAGGATGTGGCGGGGTGGCCTCCAGGCCGTCCATCTCCGGCAGCCGGATGTCCGTCAAGACGACGT
This sequence comes from Streptosporangiaceae bacterium, assembly GCA_035299845.1. Taxonomy (GTDB): domain Bacteria; phylum Actinomycetota; class Actinomycetes; order Streptosporangiales; family Streptosporangiaceae; genus Palsa-506. Next base: position 1,152 of record DATGVY010000403.1, on the reverse strand, counting down.
CGGGCCGGTGCCGCCATCTGCGAGCAGGGCAGCGAGCCGATGCCATTGGTCGCCGGTAAGGCGGGCCACCGGAATCCCCGGGTCGATGGCGGCGCGGATCAGCAGCCGCCTGCGGCCGGCCAGCGCGCGGCCCGCCGGGACGGCCGGGCTGCGGTAGGCAGCACGCAGCAGCGCCCGCAGCACGCGCTGCCCGTCCGGTGCGGCCATGACGGCTCGCGGGCGGATGGACACATGGGCGGCGTCGGCGGCCGGCCGCGGTGCGAAGCTTCCCGCGCCGACCCGGCGGACCAGCCGGACGTGGTAGCGGGCCGTCCACCAGGCGGTCTCCGCGTCGCGCGGCACCGGGTCGGCGAGCCACTTCGCGGCGCCCCATTGCAGGATCACCTCTGCCGCCGCCAGGGGGACCGCTGGATCGCCGAGCAGGCGCCGGCACAGCGCGGTGGTGACGGAGAACGGCGGATTTGCCACCACCAGGAAGTCCCGCCTGGGCAGCGGGACCCGGCGCAGGTCAGCTTCCACGACGCGGATTTCCGGGTGGCCGTCGAAGCGGCGGCGCAGCCGACTCGCCAGGCGCTGGTCGCGCTCCACGGCGATCACCCTGGCGCCGGCCGCGGCCGCCGCGGTCGTGATCGCACCGTACCCGGCGCCAAGATCGAGCACGAGGTCACCACGACCCGCCCCGGAGGCGCGGACAAGCTGCGTGATCAGAGCCCGGTCACGCAGGAAGTGGGTACCGGCCGGATTCGGCGCTGCCGTGCGCCGCCCGGGCACGGAAGACCATGACCATGGACAAGGTCAGTCCTCTCAGCTCGGACTTTCGTCGCGGCCCACCGTAGGCTGCCGTGATCCTGGCCGCCACCGAATATCTGGCCGCTCGTACGCGGTCGGGGCGGTGCGGGGCTCGCTGGCCACGGTGTACCTGCGCCGCTGGCCGGTGTGGCCGACGATGATCGGGATCGTGGCGGGCTGGGGCAGTCCTCCGGCTGAGATTCATGATCACGGAAACTAGGTGGTGCTGGGGAGGCTGTCGCATTACTTCTTCTGGCAGGCTGCGACGGCATCCGAGTGGGGCATCGGCGTCGTTTCGGCGGTCGTGTGACCAGCGGAGTGGGGCACAGAGACGCAACACGCCGTGCAAAATGACCTTGACCT